>JADGRK010000102.1 GCA_017880985.1 Rhodoferax sp.
CGTCAGGACCGGCAAGGTATCATGGCAACTCGTGCGGGTGATCATTTAGCCCGTGATTCAGTCAATTCAACCTCTCAATGAGTGACAGCGATCCGTGCGTCTCAATTCGATCAAGTTATCAGGTTTCAAGTCCTTCGTCGAACCGACCAATTTCATGCTGCCGGGGCAACTGGTGGGTGTGGTGGGGCCCAATGGCTGCGGCAAGTCCAATATCATGGACGCGGTGCGTTGGGTGTTGGGCGAGAGCAAGGCCTCGGAGTTGCGCGGTGAATCGATGCAGGACGTCATTTTCAATGGCACCAACACCCGCAAACCGGCCAGTCGCGCCAGTGTGGAGCTGGTGTTTGACAACGCCGATCAGCGCGCCGGTGGCCAGTGGAGCCAGTTTGGCGAGATTGCCGTCAAACGGGTGCTGACGCGCGACGGCACCAGCAGTTACTACATCAACAACCAGCCGGTGCGTCGGCGCGATGTGCAGGATGTGTTTCTGGGCACCGGGCTGGGGCCGCGCGCCTACGCCATCATTGGTCAAGGCACCATCAGCCGCATCATTGAGTCCCGGCCGGAAGAGCTGCGTCTGTTTCTGGAAGAGGCGGCTGGTGTGTCAAAGTACAAGGAGCGCCGTCGTGAAACTGAGAATCGCTTGAGCGACACGCGCGAGAACCTGACCCGGGTTGAAGACATCCTGCGCGAGCTCAACGCCAATCTGGAAAAGCTGGAGAGCCAGGCCCAAGTGGCGCAGAAGTACCAGAAGTTGCAGGCTGACGTGACGCTCAGGCAGCACCAGCTCTGGTATCTGAGGGGTGCCGAGTCCGAAGCGGATCAGGCCAAGGTGAAGGCCGACGCACAAGGCGCGGTCAATGCGCTGGAGAGCCGGGTCGCGGATTTGCGTCACATTGAGACTGAGTTGGAGACCGTGCGCCAGGCCCACTACGCGGCCGGCGATCAAGTCAACCAGGCGCAGGGTCTGCTGTACGAGGCCAGTACCGAGGTCGGTCGGCTGGAAGCCGAGATCCGTTTTGTGGTGGAGGGCCGCCAGCGCGTGGAGCAGCGCCTGACAACGCTCAAGGAGCAAGCGGTGCAGTGGGCCACGCGCCAGAGTGAGGCACAGACGGAAATCGCGAATCTGATGGAATTGGCCAGCCTCGGTGAAGAAAAAACCGAGCTGCTGGCGGCCCAGGTTGAAGACCAGGCCGGGCAATTGCCCGACCTGGAAGAGGCTTTGCGTCTGGCGCAAAAAGGTGCCAACGAGCAGCGCGCCAGTGTGGGCCAGGTGCAGCAGCAAATTCAGGTATTGGCCGCTGATCAGCGCGGCATCGAAGAGCAGTCGCGCCAACTCAGCAGTCGCCGCGAACGTTTGAGCGCCGACCACAACGCCCTGGCTGCGCCCGACGAGGCCCGCTTGCTGAACCTGCAAAGCCAGTTGGACCAGGTCCAGGAGAGCGCCAGCGTGGCAGAAGGCCGCCTGCATGAGTTGCAGGACGCCGTACCGGAACTCGATGACAACCGGCGCCAACAGCAACAGGCCGTCAACACCGAATCGGCCCGGCAGGCGGATTTGTCGGCGCGCATGGAGGCGCTCAAGGCCCTGCAGGAAAAGGTCAAGACCGACGGCAAGCTGCAGCCCTGGCTGGCCAAACACGGGCTGGACACTTTGCAGGGTTTGTGGAACCGCATTCACATCGAGCAGGGTTGGGAAAACGCCCTGGAAGGGGCGCTGCGCGAGCGCCTGGGTGCGCTGGAAGTGTCGCGTCTGGACCTGGTGCGCGCGTTTGGCGATGATGCGCCGCCGGCCAAGCTCGCCTTTTACAGCCCGCCGCTGGCGGCGCTGCCGTCAATGGCATCCCGGCTGCCGCGCCTGTCCGATTTGCTGCGGATCAATGATGCGGGGCAAAAGGCGGTGCTGGCGGATTGGCTGCAAGGCTGTTTCACGGCCCCCCGTTTTGAAGACGCGTTGGCCAACCGTGACAAGTTGCAACCGGGTGAGATGATTTTTGTCAAGTCCGGTCATGCCGTGGGTCGCTACAGCGTGAGTTTTTACGCGCCCGACTCGGAGCAGGCTGGCTTGCTGGCTCGTGCCCAGGAAATTGAAAATCTGGAAAAGCAACTCAAAGCGCAAGCCATGATCTGCGATGAATCCCGCTCGGCTCTGGTGCGAGCGGAGGCCGCGTATGCCGATGCGTCGCAACGCCTTGCGATCGTTCGCCGGGAAGCGGCTGAAAGCCAAAGCCGGGCCCATGAGTTGCAGGTGGAAACCTTGCGCCTGACGCAATTGGCCGAACAAGCCCGGGTCCGCAGTGAACAAATTGTCGGTGATTTGGCCGAGATTGATACCCTTTTGGGAGACTTGCAGGAGCGCCGCGTGACGGCTGAGGCTCGCTTTGAAGAGCTCGACATGCAATTGGCCGACAGTCAGGAGCGCCATGCCCAGCTCGATGAGCGCGTGTTGGCTGCCGAGCGAAAATTGAGCGAATCAAGAGAGCAGCAGCGCAGCCTGGAGCGTCAGGCGCAAGAGGCGCAATTTGCCATGCGCAGCCTCGACGCGCGCCGCGCCGAGTTGTCACGTGCTATCGAAACTGCAGCGCAACAGGCAGATTCAGTCAGCGCTGAGGCCCTGAGAGCGCATGATGAATTGGTGCGCCTGAACGACGCAGCGGCACAAGGCGGCTTGCAGGATGCACTGGCTGTCAAGCTCGCGCGTGAGCAGACGCTGGGGGCCAAACGCAGCGAGTACGACGACCTGACCGCCAAGCTGCGCGCCAGCGACGAGCGCCGCCTGCAGCTGGAACGCGAACTCGACCCGCTGCGCCAGCGCATCACCGAATTCCAGCTCAAGGAACAGGCGGCGCGGCTGGGCTTTGAGCAATACACCCAGTTGCTTGCGGACGCAAAAGCCGATCTGGCGGCGCTTGCCAACTCGATCATTGAAGGCAAGGTGCGGCTGCCGGGCATGCAGGCTGACATTGATCGTCTGAATCAGGATATTGCTGCCTTGGGCGCCGTCAATCTGGCGGCCCTCGATGAATTGACCACGGCGAGCGAGCGCAAGCAGTTTCTGGACGCCCAGTCTGCCGATCTGGTTGAAGCCATGACGACACTGGAAGATGCCATCAAAAAGATTGACGCTGAAACCCGGGAACTGCTGTCGGGCACGTTTAACACGGTCAATGAACACTTTGGCAAGATGTTCCCCGAGCTTTTTGGAGGTGGCAACGCCAGGCTGGTGATCACGGGCGAGGAAATCCTTGACTCCGGCGTGCAGGTGATTGCCCAGCCGCCTGGCAAGAAAAACCAGACCATTCATTTGCTGTCGGGTGGTGAAAAAGCCCTGACTGCGATTGCGCTGGTGTTTGCCATTTTTCAGCTCAACCCGGCACCGTTCTGTTTGCTCGATGAAGTCGATGCGCCACTGGACGACGCCAATACCGAGCGCTACGCCAGGCTGGTGTCGAGCATGAGCCGTGAGACCCAGTTCCTGTTCATCAGCCATAACAAGATCGCCATGGAAATGGCCGAACAACTGATTGGCGTGACGATGCAGGAGCAGGGCGTATCGCGCATTGTGGCGGTCGATATGGAGGCCGCCATGTCAATGGCCGAGGCGGTTTGATCAGCATGAGTCATCTACAGATTGGATTGGCGATTGGCGGTGCGCTGGTCCTGGTGGCGATGGCCCTACAGGCGATCTGGATCTATCGCAGGAACCAGCCGCGGCAAGCGATTGGTGTCAATGCGGGCGCCGCGTCTGACACCGAGCCGCAGCTTGATGTGGCAGCCTTTGATGCTGCCAATTTTCCGGCCCCGATGCCGGAAAAACGTCCGGCCATGGATGCCCTGATTGATGTCATCGCGCCGATTGCGCTGGAGGCGCCGGTGTCGGGTGATGCCGCGCTGGCGGCTTTGCCTGGTACGCGGCGAGCTGGCAGCAAACCGTATGCCATTGAAGGCTTCAATGAGGCCAGCCAACGCTGGCAAGTGCCGCTGGCGGGCCAGCGTTACGTCACATTTCAAGCCGGCGTGCAATTGGCCAACCGCTCCGGCGCGCTCAACGAAATCGAGTACTCCGAATTTGTGATGAAGACCCAGGCGTTCTGCGATGCGATCAATGGCACGCCTGATTTTCCAGAGATGCTTGAGGAGGTAGCGCGCGCCCGCGAGCTTGATCAGTTTGCCAGCGAGCACGACGCCCAACTCGGCTTTGTGCTGCGCGCCCGCAGCGCTGCCTGGAGCCCGGGCTATGTGCAGCAAAGCGCTGCGCGCCTGGGCTTTGTGGCGGGCGCTATTCCTGGGCGCATGGTGCTGCCGGCCAGCGTGGCCGGCATGCCACCGATACTGGGTCTGAGTTTCGACGCGCAAGCCGCGTTGGCCGACGACCCTTCGCAGTCGGCCATTCATGAGCTGGCGATCAGTCTGGACGTGGCCCAGGTGGATCGCAGCGAGCATGCCTTTGTGCGCCTGCGCGAGTCGGCACTGGCGCTGGCTGGGAGCATGGACGGCGTGGTGAGCGACGACAATGGTTTGGCCCTGACGCCGCAGGCCATGGATCTGATTGGTGCGGAACTGGAGCATTTGTACGACACCCTTGATCAGCGTGATCTCTCGGCTGGCTCGCCGCTGGCACGGCGCCTGTTTTCCTGACTTTTTCGCTTGCCCCATGGTCAAAGAAGATTTGTTTGCCGCCCGCGCTGAGTTGCCAGACCTTGCGCATGTTGAGCAACTCAGGCGTTTGTTGCATGAGCACGCGCATCGCTATTACGTGCTGGATGAGCCGAGTATTCCGGATGCGGAGTACGACCGATTATTTCAGGAGTTGCAGGCGATCGAATTGCAGCATCCCGAACTGCTGACGCCGGACTCCCCGACGCAACGGGTCGGCGGCAAGGTGCTGGATCAGTTTGCTTCTGTGCGCCATGCGGTACCGATGCTGAGCATTCGGACCGAGACTGATACTCAGGCCAGCGGTGCCCGCAATTTTGACGCTCGCGTGCGACGTGAATTGGGGCTGGATGAGTCAGCGCCGGTGCTGGAGTATGTGGCCGAGCCCAAGTTTGACGGCCTCGCCATCAACCTGCGTTACCGGCGCGGTGTGCTGGTGCAGGCCGCCACCCGTGGCGACGGCGAGGTAGGAGAAGATGTCACACAAAATATTCGCACCATTGGCCAGATTCCACTGAGGCTGCCAGCGGCCGCACCGGCGGTGCTGGAAGTGAGGGGCGAGGTCTATATGCGTCGCGACGACTTTGAAACCCTGAATCAAAAGCAGCGCGAGCGAGATCAAAAAACCTTTGTCAATCCACGCAACGCCGCTGCCGGTGCGGTGCGCCAGCTCGATCCGGCGATTGCGGCCCAGCGCCCCTTGAGCTTCTTTGCCTACGGTTTGGGCGAGGTCACGCCGGCCGACGCCGGCGGACCTGAATTTGACACCCATTGGGACCTGCTGCAGACCCTGAAGTCGTGGGGTTTTCCGGTCTCATCGCTCGTCACTAAAGCGCAAGGCGCTACTGAATTAATAGCATATCACGAGTCGATTGCGCGCCTGCGCGACGGACTGGGCTTTGATATTGACGGGGTTGTCTATAAGGTCAACAGTCTGGCGCTACAGCGCCGCCTTGGTTTTGTCACGCGCGAGCCGCGCTGGGCGGTGGCGCACAAGTTTCCGGCGCAGGAGCAGCTCACCACCGTCCTTGCCATCGATGTGCAGGTCGGTCGCACCGGCAAGCTCACGCCGGTGGCCAAGCTGGCGCCGGTGTTTGTCGGTGGCGTGACCGTGACCAACGCCACACTGCACAATGAAGACGAAGCGCGCCGCAAGGACGTTCGCGTGGGCGACACGGTGATCGTGCGCCGCGCCGGTGATGTGATTCCGGAGGTGGTGAGTGTGGTGCTGCCTGCTCCTTCCGAACCGTCCCGGCGGGGTCCCATTTTCACCATGCCGCGTCAGTGCCCCGTGTGTGGCAGCACAGCGGTGCGGGAAGAGGGTGAGGTGGATTACCGCTGCAGCGGCGGCCTGTTCTGCAGTGCCCAGCGCAAGCAGGCGATCCTGCACTTTGCCCAGCGCCGGGCGGTCGAAGTTGAAGGACTGGGCGAGAAGCTGGTCGATCAACTGGTCGATGGCGACGTGATCCGGGTCCTGCCAGACCTCTATCGACTGGGCATCACGTCGCTTGCCAGCCTCGACCGAATGGCCGACAAGTCGGCACAAAACCTGGTTGATGCGCTTCAGAAATCGAAGCAGACCACGCTGCCGCGCTTTCTGTTCGGGCTCGGCATCCGGCATGTGGGCGAAGCGACGGCCAAGGAGTTGGCGCGCCACTTTGGCCGCCTGGATGCCATCATGGACGCCAGCGTTGAACAACTGCTCCAGGTCGCCGACATTGGCCCGATCGTGGCGCAGAGTGTGCGCACCTTTTTTGACCAGACGCACAACCGCGAGGTGGTTGAGCAACTGCGCGCCTGCGGCGTCAGCTGGCCCGAGGGTGCCGCTGCACCGGTCACGCCCAAGCCGTTGAGCGGAAAGACCTTCGTCATCACCGGAACCCTGCCCACGATGAGCCGTGATGAGGCCAAAGACCTGATCGAGGCGGCTGGCGGCAAAGTGGCAGGCTCGGTCAGCAAGAAAACCACGTTTGTAGTGGCTGGCTCTGAGGCCGGCAGCAAGCTCGACAAGGCCAGGGAGCTAGGCGTTGCCGTGCTGGATGAAGCCGGTTTGAAGGAGTTGCTCAATGGCGGTTCGTGACATTCTCAAAATGGGCGATCCGCGCCTGTTGCGCATGGCACAGCCGGTGACGCAATTCGATTCGGATGCATTGCATCTGCTGGTCACTGATCTGCTCGATACCATGCGCTCGGCTGATGGTGCCGGGCTGGCAGCACCGCAGATTGGCGTCGATCTTCAGCTGGTGATTTTTGGCAGCAATGAGCGCAATCCACGTTACCCGGACGCGCCGCCAGCACCAAAAAAGGTGCTGATCAACCCCGTGATCACGCCCTTGCGTGAATCAGAAGAAGACCCGACGCTGCTTGAAGTTGAAGACTGGGAAGGTTGCCTGTCGCTGCCGGGTCTGCGCGGCATGGTGCCGCGTTTTTCGCGCATTCGCTACACCGGCTTTGATCAGTATGGCGACCCGATCGAGCGCACGGTGGAAGGCTTTCACGCGCGGGTGGTGCAGCATGAATGCGACCATTTGATCGGCAGGCTCTACCCGATGCGCGTGCGCGACTTCAGCAAGTTTGGCTTTACCGACGTGCTGTTTCCAAATATCGCCGCCATAGAAGACGATTGACGCTATTTTGAACCCGCGTCTGATTGCCGTATAGGCGACGCCAGGCGGGCGGCGTGGTTCGCGTTCTCCGGCCCACGTTCGCGGCCATCGGGCTGGGGTCTGGCTTGGAAGTTTTGCAGGGCCGACTGGCTAGCCACTAAAGCCCGAGGGATTTCGCCGACAGGCCCAGCGCCAATCCGAGCAGCTGTGTGTACAGCAGGGTGCGAATCGACGGGTCGGCAACGTCCGCCTGAACCCCATCGAAGCGCAGATGGCAGTGGGGGCAGGCCGTGCACATCACTTCGGCACCGGACGCCAGGGCATCGGCGATCTTGGCGCGCGTGATTTGCTCCGACAACGGAGCGTTCGCCCCATGCAGCGGATCGCCGCAGCAGTCCAGCCGCCGGGGCCAGTCGACCGGGGTCGCGCCGGTCAAGCGGATCAACGTTTCGAAGATCGTCGGCGCCATCGGGTTGTCGAAACGTGCCACGTTGCTGGGGCGCAGCGCGTGGCAGCCATACTGGGCGGCGACACGCAGACCGGTGCGCGGGGCGCGGACCGCGGCGGCCAGCGCGTCGACGCCGATCACTCTGGCCAGCACTGGCAAGACGTGCTCGACCTCGGTCGTGCCCGACCAGGCCAGGCCCTCGGCGGCCAGCGCCTGGGTAACGCGCGAGCGCAGC
>JADGRK010000103.1 GCA_017880985.1 Rhodoferax sp.
TCGGGTTTTTCAGCCTCGATCAGCGCTTTGAGTTGCGCCGGATCACTCATGGTGATGGTGCGGGCGTGGTGTGCCACCTGCTGACCCGGGGCGTTGTCGTAGCGGTCCACTGCAATGGTTTCGACACCCAGGCGCTGCAGCGCGATCAGCACCTCTTTGCCGAGTTCGCCGCTGCCCAGCAGCATGACTCTGGTGGCGTGGTGAGAAAGAGGCGTGCCGAGTGTGGTCATGAAGTGTGCGCGTTACCGCGTCCAAAGAATCAGAAGAAAGTGGGGACGCTGGCTGCCAGACCCCGCCGGCCATGGGTCACAATCTGCACCATGGAAGCATCCATTTTATCTGTGCAGTCTTTGAGCAAGCGCTATGGCGACAGCACGGTGGTGGACGCCGTGTCTTTCGCCATTGCAGCGGGCGAATGCCTGGGCGTGATCGGCCCCAACGGCGCGGGCAAAACCACCACCATCCGCATGTGCCTGGGGCTGACCGTGCCCGACGCGGGCCGCATCAGTTACTTTGAGCAAGCGGGCCAGCCAGCGCTGCAGATGCCGGGTGACGCACTGGCGATCAAGGCACAACTCGGTGTGGTCAGTCAGATCGACACCCTGGACCCCGATTTTTCATGCGCCGAAAACCTGCTGGTCTATGGCCGCTATTTCGGCATGAAGGACGCGCAGATCCGCCAACGCATCCCGGCGCTGCTGGAGTTTGCCAGCCTCACCAGCAAGGCCAGCGCCAAGCCGGGTGAACTCTCCGGCGGCATGAAGCGGCGCCTCTCGCTGGCGCGCGCATTGGTGAACAACCCGCGCCTGCTGCTGCTGGACGAGCCCACCACCGGGCTCGACCCGCAGGCACGGCACCTGATGTGGGAGCGTCTGCAATTGCTGTTGCAGGAGGGCAAATCGATCCTGCTGACAACGCACTTCATGGACGAAGCCGAACGCCTGTGTTCGCGTTTGCTGGTGCTCGACCATGGCAAAAAAATTGCCGAGGGCGCGCCGCGTGATTTGATTGCCCAGCACCTGGAGCCCGACGTGGTGGAAGTTTTTGGCGCTGGCGCGCTGGCGCTGGTGGACTCACCCCACAAGGCACTGGCGGCGCGCGTTGAGGTCAGTGGCGAAACGGTATTTTTTTATACCCAGAACGCCGAACCGCTGCTGAGAGCGCTCGCCGCCTACCCGCAACTGCGCACGCTGCATCGGCCCGCCAATCTGGAAGACTTGTTCCTGAAACTGACCGGCCGCCAGATCAGGGAGGATGCGTAGTATGCAGAACCAAACCATCACCCAAACAAGCACCGCCACCAGCGCCCAAAGCGTCTGGCGTGCACCCGAACTCTCGATGCGCTGGTGGCCGGTCTTCCTGCGCAACCTGCTGGTCTGGCGCAAGCTGGCGATTCCCAGTCTGGTGGGCAACATTGCCGAGCCGCTGATGTGGCTGGTCGCGTTTGGCTATGGCATGGGTGCGCTGGTGGGCAAAATCACGGTCGATGGCGTGCCGGTGCCCTACATCCTGTTTCTGGCCAGCGGCTCGATCTGCATGAGCGCCATGAACGCCGCCAGCTTTGAGGCGCTGTACTCGGCGTTTTCCCGCATGCACGTGCAAAAAACCTGGGACGGCATCATGAACGCCCCGGTCAATCTGGACGACATCGTGCTGGCCGAGATGCTGTGGGCGGCGTTCAAGGCCGTGTTCACGGTGACCGCGATTCTGGGCGTGATGCTGGCCCTGGGCATCAGCTACAGCCCCAAATTGCTGGTGGCCTGGCCGGTGTTGCTGGGCGTCGGCATCACCTTCAGCTGCATCGCGCTGATCTTCAACGCACTGGCCCAGGGCTACGACTTCTTCACCTATTACTTCACGCTGTTTCTGACGCCCATGATGTTTTTGAGCGGCATCTTTTTCCCGCTGGAACAATTGCCGGTGGTGGTGCGTGCGGTGTCGCAATGGCTGCCGCTGACCAACGCCGTCGAGCTGGTGCGGCCCCTGTTCATGGACCAGTGGCCAGCCCAGGTGCTGCGGCCAGTGGCGGTGCTGGTGGCTTACACCGTGGGCGGCTTCTGGCTGGCGCTGGCGCTGACGCGCAAGCGGTTTCGGGGGTGAGGTGACAAGTTCAAATAGTTCATCAGGAGAACCCATGGAACTCATAGGAATGCTCGATTCCCCCTACGTCCGCCGCGTGGCGATCTCATTGCAGTTGCTGGGCTTGCGCTTCGAGCACCAGTCGCTCTCGGTCTTCAGCACCTTCGCGCAGTTTCAGCAAATCAACCCGGTCGTCAAGGCGCCATCGCTGGTCTGCGATGACGGCGAGGTGCTGATGGATTCGACGCTGATCCTTGAGTTTGCCGAGGCGCTGGCGGCGCCGCGCAAAAGCCTGATGCCCGCCGACAAGGCCGAGCGCCAGCATGCGCTGCGCGTCATCGGGCTGGCACTGGCCACCTGTGAGAAGAGCGTGCAGATCATCTACGAACGAAACTTGCGCCCGGTCGAAAAGCTGCATCAACCCTGGGTAACGCGCGTCACCGGCCAACTGCTGGCGGCGTATGGAGCGCTTGAATCGGAGCTACAGCGACGGCCGCTGGCAAGCACCAGCACGGACATCAATCAAGCCGGTGTCAGCGCGGCGGTGGCATGGCACTTCACCCAGCAGATGCTGCCCGAGATCGTGGCCGCAGAAAACTACCCGGCCTTGCGTGAGTTTTCGTCTCGTGTTGAAGCGCTGCCAGAGTTCACCGCTGCGCCGCACGGTGCCAGCACCTACCGCCATGCGGACTAAGCGTTTCTCATCCCCCAGTCAATCCGTCATTGCTACTGGTTTAGTAGCGTCTTACGAATATGCGACGTGTGCTGTAGCCGTTTTCTATACAAATTATTCAGCCAACTGGGCCACGGCGGTCAGCGGGTCCATCACCTCGATCCCATCGCGCATCGGATAAGGCGCGCCCACTGGCGCGACTACCAGCTTGCGCGTGGCGCCCACGTCGGCCGCGGCCAGATGGAAACCTCTCGATACCGTAGGCGCTGACGAACGCTTGATTTCAATCACCCAGGTTTCGCCCTGACGCATCGTCAGCACCAGGTCGGCCTCGGCACCGTGCGCGGTCCGGTAGAAGCTGGCCTCGGCCTGCGGCGCGGCGGCAAGCAACTGTTCGATCACAAACCCTTCCCAACTGGCGCCGGCCACCGGGTGGCTCAGTACGGCCTCCAGATTCTCCAGGCCCAGCAGGGCATGCGCGATGCCGCTGTCACGCACATAGACCTTGGGCGCGCGCACCAGCCTCTTGCCGACATTGCCATGCCAGGCAGGCAGACGACGCACCAGCATCAAATCGCACAGGATATCGATGTAACGAGACACCGTCTGCCCGCTCACGGCCAGCGATGCAGCGAGTTGCGACTGGTTAAGCAAGCCGCCCTGTACATGGGCCAGCATGGTCCACAGGCGACGCAGTGTGGTGGCAGGCATGCGCGGGCCCAAAGCGGGGATGTCGCGCTCCAGATAGGTTGCAATGAATGCCTCGCGCCAGCGCAGGCTCTGTTCGTCCCCTTGCGCCAGCCAGGACAGCGGAAAACCACCGCGCACCCAGAGCGAATTGAGCGCAGTGCCCGAGGCGTCCGCTGGCAGCACTTCGCGGGCCTGAAAAGGCGTGAGTTCCAGTTGCGCAACCCGCCCCGCCAGACTCTCACTGGTTTGCTGCAGCAACACACCTGTGGCAGAGCCGAGCAGCAGGAATTGCCCTGAAGTTTCACCGTCGCGACGACGAATATCAATGACACCACGCAACACAGCGAACAATTCGGGCATCCGCTGCACCTCGTCCAGAATGACCAGCCGATTGCGCTGAGCCAGCAGGAAGGCTTCCGGGTCGTCCAGTTGCCGCTGGGCCGAGGGCAACTCCAGGTCAAGATAAACCGCATCGCCGCGCCGCGCCATTTCGGCCAAGGCCAAGGTGGTCTTGCCCGCCTGGCGCGGCCCGAGGAGCACCACGGCGGGAAACTGGCCGAGCAGCGCTACAAGCTGATGTTGAATAAGGCGAGGATTCATCCGTGTAATTTACCATTTCCATGGAACATTTGCACGGTTATTAGAATTACGTCACTCTATTGCTGCACGGCCTGCTCATCGCGCCTGAACGAGAGTGACTGCAACTTGGCTGGGTCGGTGAGACTTTGAGTGCGAATAGTAGTTCTTTTAACCGCCACACCCACGGCTTACAGACACACGCACCACGTAACCGGGTGCCATGCGTAGCTCTAAACCATCAACTCCAGGTCAGATCGGCGCGGCTGAGCGGCAGTTGACGCACGCGCTTGCCCGTGGCCGCAAAGATCGCATTGCAAACCGCCGGCGCCAGTGGCGGTAACGCGGGCTCGCCCAAGCCCGTGACCGGTTGGTCGGTTTTCAGAAAATGCACCTCGATCCGCGGCGGTACATCAGCGATACCGATTATTGGGTAGTCCGTGAAATTTTTCTGCACGATGCGCCCACGCTGGATGTCGAGTTCGGCAAACATCAGGGTGCCCAGACCGTCTATCACCGAGCCCTGCACCTGGTTTTCGGCGCCGCTGGGGTTGACGATTTGGGAGCCGATGTCCGACACCACGACCACGCGATCCACCTTCAACGCGCCGGCCCGGGACACCGTGACCTCCGCCACCTCGGCGATGTAGCCGCGGTGGCTGAAGTGAAATGCGATGCCCTGGCCCTGGCCGCGCGGGAATTTCTTGCGGCCCCAGTCGGCCTTTTGCGCCACCTCGGTCAGCACGCGCCGCATGCGCCCGACGTTGTAGGGCACGCCGCGCTCACCGGTGCCCGCCAAAACATCCTGTTTGCCCAACAACTCCAGCCGGAACTCCAGCGGATCGCGACCGGCTGCGTGCGCCAGCTCGTCAATGAAGCTGTGAAACACCCAGGCAAACACATTGCTGCCCGGCGCGCGCCACGGGCCCATCGGAATGCCGCATTCCATCGGCGTCTGCTCCAGCAGGCAATTGGCCACCCAGCGGCCCGGAAACTCGTCACCCGAGAGGCTGGCGCCGCTACCAGGCTGCAACACCGATTTGCCATCGCGCACGACGCGGTTGGCAAAGGTGACAAAGTGGTTGTGCCAGGCGGTCAGTTTGCCCTTCGCATCGAGCGCACCGCGCAAGAAGTGAAAACCGCCGGCGCGGAAGTGGTCATGGCGCAGGTCATCTTCACGCGACCAGGTGAGCTTGACCGGCGCGCTGAGCCGCTGCGCGATCGCGGCTGCCTCGACAATATAGTCAGCACTAAGGCGCCGACCAAAGCCGCCACCGCTGCGCGTGATATGCAGCGTGATCTTGTCCCTGGGCACGCCCAGGGTGCTGGACACCAGGTTCTGACCGGCCGCCGGGTTCTGGGTTGGTGCCCAGATTTCGAGGGCGCCATCGTGAAACCAGGCGCTACAGTTTTGCGGCTCGATGCTGGCATGCGAGATGAAGGGATAACTGTAGGCGGCTTCCAGCGTTTTCGCGGCGACAGCGAAGGCGGCAGGCGGGTCGCCGTCCTTGCGCAACTGCACGCTGCCGGGCTGTCTGGAGAGCGTTTGCGCTTGCGCCACAAAACCATCCCAGCTTTCGTTGACCACCCGGCCTTCGTCCCAGCTCACCTTGAGTTGCCGGCGGGCGCTGAAGGCCGCCCAGGTCGATTCGGCGACGATCGCAACACCCGGCATCAGCCCGTTGAGATTCGTGCTCCCCTCGATGACGAAGGCATCCCTAACGCCCGGCAGAGCCTTGATCGCATCCAGGTTGGCGCTGATGACTTTGCCGCCAAAGGCCGGACACTTCTCAAACACCGCGTACAGCATGCCGGGCAATCGCACATCAAGGCCAAACAAGGGTTTGCCAGTGACGATCGCCAGGTTGTCGACGCCACCGATGCGCGTGCCCAGAAGCTTGTAATTCCGCGGATCCTTGAGCTTGACGGCGTCGGCCGCAGGCACCGGCAGCGCCGCGGCTTTGCTTGCAAGTTCTGCGTAGCTCAAGGTCTTTTGGGTCGCGGCATGGTGCACGGCCGAGTTTGCGGCTACGCATTCTTCCACCGGAACCTGCCAGATTTGTGCGGCGGCCTGCACGAGCATGGTGCGCGCCGTGGCACCCAGCCGCAGGAAATTGTTGTAATTGTTCGGCGTTGAGGTGGAGCCGCCAGCACTCTGACCGCCATAGGCCGGGTCCAAATCGCCCTGGACAATGCGCACGTCTTTCCAGTCGACCTCCAGTTCCTCGGCGATAACCATCGGCAGCGACGTCTTGATGCCCTGGCCGATCTCAGGCTGCTTGGAGACCAGGGTGACGACGCCAAGCGGCGAAATACTGATGAATGCATTCGGCTTGAATCCGGCGACGCTGTTCAGGCTGGCGGGCTTGCCGACCGCGTCAGCCGCACCTGCGGGCTGCAAGTAAATCCCCAACAGCAGGCTGCCGCTGCCAACGGCCGACTGGCGCAAGAAGGTACGACGGTCCAGGCCTTGCACCGGCGCGGGAAGTTCATGGAACTGTTTCATGTGCGCCCCTTCTTGCTGCCCGCAATTTCAGCGGCACGGTGAATGCCGGCGCGAATACGCAAATAGGTGGCGCAGCGGCACAGGTTGCCGGCCATGGCATCATCAATTTCGGCATCGGTCGGGTTGGCGTTCTCCTTGAGCAGCGCCGCCGCCGTCATGATCTGCCCGCTCTGGCAGTAGCCGCACTGCGGCACATCGAGTTCCTGCCATGCGGTCTGCAAAGGGTGAGCACCCCGGGGATCCAGGCCCTCGATGGTGACGACCTGTTTGCGCCCCACGGTGGACACCGGTGTCATGCAGGCACGCGTCGGCACGCCATTGAGGTGCACCACGCAGGCGCCGCAGCTGCCGACGCCACAGCCAAACTTGGTTCCTGGCAAATCAAGACTGTCGCGCAAGACCCAGAGCAAGGGGGTCTCTGGCGCCGCTTCAACCTGACGCGCCACGCCATTGACGTTCAGCAAATATTGACTCATCGCCTTACAGTTCTCCCATGGAATGAAGAAAACGCCACCCATCTGTGTGATGGACTTGAAACTACAAAAGAAACTGTAGCACTGAAGACCAATCTGAACAACCGCCAAACCGCAAGTCCCTTTAAGTGCTCGTGCTTGGGCCAATGCTTTTTTTCGGTGGGCCCCGTTCTGCTATTCTGGCGATCCTGCTTAACGCAATCAAGACGGAGAAAAACAATGGACATCGGACTGGCTGGCAAGACAGCGTTGGTGCTCGGCGCGGGCCTCCTACATCACCGGTTCCACCGTACGTGTGGATGGCGGACTGATCCCAATCATCTGATACCTGCTCAATACAAAAAGGACTGACTCATGAGAACAGAAACACTTCCCCTTGACCGACACATCGTCCGCACGCTGTCCGGTGTGTCAACCGCCACCCTGACCACGGTGCTGCTGAAAAAAGGCCTGCGCAAGGTCTGGCTCAAAGGCACCATCCCGATCAAGCGCGATCAGCCGCGCCTCGTTGGTCGGGCCTTCACATTGCGCTTCGTACCGGCGCGCGAAGACCTGGCCACGCCGGAGTCCTGGTCTTCGCCGATTTCGACCCGGGCCGCCATCGAAGCCATGCCGGAGGGCTGTATTGCGGTAGTCGATGCCATGGGCAATACGGACGCGGGCATCTTCGGCGACATCCTCTGTGCGCGGATGAAGAAGCGGGGCATTGCCGGCCTGGTTACTGATGGCGTGGTACGCGATCTGGCGGGCGTGCTGGCGACCGGCTTGCCGGTCTGGTGCAGGGGCGCGGCCGCGCCGCCTTCGGTTGCGGCTTTGCCCTTCGTCAACTGGCAGGAGCCGATTGCCTGCGGAGGTGTCGCCGTCTTCCCCAACGATGTCGTGGTCGTTGACGAAGATGGTGCCGTCCTGATTCC
>JADGRK010000004.1 GCA_017880985.1 Rhodoferax sp.
CGGCTGGTGTTTGTGTTTAGCCAGGATTTCACCGTGTTTGGTGGCGCATTGTCTGAAGCCCATGCCGAAAAAATTTGCAAGATCATGGACCAAGCCATGAAGGTCGGCGCGCCGGTGATTGGTCTCAACGATTCCGGCGGCGCGCGGATTCAGGAAGGCGTGGCCTCTCTTGGCGGCTATGCCGATGTGTTCCAGCGCAATGTGATGGCCAGCGGCGTGGTGCCGCAAATCAGCATGATCATGGGGCCGTGCGCCGGCGGCGCAGTCTATTCACCGGCCATGACCGACTTCATCTTCATGGTCAAGGATAGTTCTTACATGTTCGTCACCGGCCCCGAGGTCGTGAAAACGGTCACGCACGAAGAAGTCACAGCCGAAGAGCTGGGCGGGGCCATCAGTCACACCACCAAGAGCGGTGTCGCCGATCTGGCGTTTGAGAACGATGTTGAAGCGCTGTTGATGCTGCGCCGCCTGTACAACTACCTGCCGCTCAATAACCGCGAAAAAGCGCCGGTACGACGCAGTGGCGATCCGGCTGATCGCATGGACAAAAGCCTCGACACGCTGGTGCCCGACAACGCCAACAAGCCCTACGACATGAAAGAATTGATTGTCAAGACCGTTGATGATGGCGACTTCTTTGAGTTGCAGCCCGAATATGCGAAGAACATCCTGATCGGTTTTGGCCGCATGGAAGGCCAAACAGTGGGTTTTGTGGCCAATCAGCCCTTGGTGCTGGCGGGCTGCCTGGACATCAAGAGCTCGACCAAGGCGGCGCGCTTTGTGCGCTTTTGCGACGCTTTCAATATCCCGGTGATCACCTTTGTCGATGTGCCCGGCTTCATGCCTGGCACCGCGCAGGAGTATGGCGGCATCATCAAACACGGAGCCAAGCTGCTCTACGCGTTTGCCGAATGCACCGTGCCCAAAATCACGGTGATCACCCGCAAAGCTTATGGCGGCGCCTATGACGTGATGAGCTCCAAGCACTTGAGAGGCGACGTCAACTTTGCCTGGCCCAACGCCGAGATTGCCGTCATGGGCGCCAAGGGAGCAGTGGAGATCATCTTCCGCGAAGACAAGGGCGATCCGGTCAAGCTGGCCGCCAGGGAAGCTGAATACAAAGACCGCTTTGCCAATCCGTTCGTGGCCGGTGCGCGCGGCTTTATTGATGATGTCATTTTGCCGAGCGAGACCCGTAAACGTATCTGCCGCAGCCTGGTAATGCTGCGCGACAAGAAGATTGAGAACCCGTGGCGCAAGCACGGCAACATCCCGCTGTGAAATAAACCCTGTCATTGCGGGCTTGACCCGCAATCCATGGATGCTGGCTCAAGTCCGGCATGACAAAACTGGAGTACCTCATGTTTACCAAAATCCTGATTGCCAATCGTGGCGAGATTGCCTGCCGCGTCATCAAGACGGCTCAAAAAATGGGCATCAAAACGGTGGCGGTTTATTCTGACGCCGACAAGGACGCGCGCCACGTGATGCTGGCCGATGAAGCTGTCAATATTGGTCCGGCGCCGAGCCGCCAGAGCTATTTGCTGGCCGACAAGATCATCGCTGCCTGCAAACAAACCGGTGCCCAGGCCCTGCACCCCGGCTATGGTTTCTTGAGCGAGAACGCCAGCTTTGCCAAGCGTGTCGAGGAGGAAGGAATAGTCTTTATTGGTCCCAAGCACTACTCCATGGCCGCCATGGGAGACAAGATTGAATCCAAGAAACTCGCGGGCGCGGCCGGTGTCAACTGCATCCCCGGCGTCAATAGCGCGATTGAAACCGCCGAACGCGCGGTCGAGATCGCTCAGGGCATCGGCTACCCGGTGATGATCAAAGCCAGTGCCGGCGGCGGCGGCAAAGGTCTGCGCGTCGCCTACAACGACAAGGAGGCGTTTGAGGGTTTCACCAGTTGTCGCAATGAGGCGCGCAACAGCTTTGGCGACGACCGCGTGTTCGTAGAGAAGTATGTCGAAGATCCTCGGCATATCGAAATCCAGTTGATTGGCGACAGCTTTGGGAACGTGCTGTACCTCAATGAACGCGAGTGTTCGCTCCAGCGCCGCCACCAGAAGGTGCTTGAGGAAGCACCCTCGTCGTTCATCAGCGACGCCACGCGCAAGGCCATGGGCGAGCAGGCGGTGGCGCTGGCCAAAGCGGTCAAGTATCAGAGCGCGGGCACGGTCGAGTTTGTGGTCGGCAAGGACCAGAGCTTTTACTTTCTGGAAATGAACACCCGGCTACAGGTTGAGCACCCGGTGACCGAGTGCATTACCGGGCTGGATCTGGTTGAGCTGATGATTCGCGTGGCGGTCGGCGAGGCACTGCCTCTGACGCAAGCTGACGTCAAACGCGACGGCTGGGCGATCGAGTGCCGCATCAACGCCGAAGATCCATTCCGCAACTTCTTGCCGTCCACCGGGCGGCTGGTGCGCTTTCAGCCGCCAAAGGAGACCATGTTTGCCGCCGACACCAGCCAGTGGTACGGCGTGCGGGTCGATACCGGCGTGCAGGAGGGTGGCGAGATCCCGATGTATTACGACTCGATGATTGCCAAGCTGATCGTGCATGGCAAGGACCGGTTTGAGGCGATTGCCAAGATGCGCGAGGCACTCAACGGCTTCGTCATCCGTGGCGTCAGCAGCAGTATTCCGTTTCAGGCGGCGCTGCTGGCACACCCAAAGTTTGTGGCCGGGGACTTCAACACCGGCTTTATCGCCGAGCACTATTCAAAAGGTTTCCGGGCCGAAGACGTGCCGCATGACGACGCCGACTTGTTGATTGCACTGGCGGCGTTTGTCAATCGCAAATATCGCAACCGCGCCACTTTCATCAGTGGCCAGATGGAAGGCCATGAAGTTGCGGTCGGTGCCGACTTTGTTGTGGTGACTCTAGGTCAGCAGGGGGCGACCAAAATGAGCCCGGTGTCGGTCACAGACTTTGAAGGTAAAACAGGCTCCAGCGTAGTCAACGTGGGCACTAGAAGCTACAAAATATGCAGCGATTATCACTTGGGCGAAGTGCGTATCAGTGGCACCTGCAATGGCACGCCGTTTACCGCGCAGGTCGAACGCGGTAGTCTGGCGGGCAAAAATCCGCTGGCGATTCGAGTCTCGCACAATGGCACGCAAATTGACACGCTGGTGCTGTCGCAGCGTGCCGCGCAGTTGTATGCCCTGATGCCCTACAAGGCGCCGCCGGATATGAGTCGCTATGTGCTGTCGCCGATGCCGGGTTTGCTGGTGGACGTGGCGGTCCAAGCTGGCCAAAAAGTACTGGCTGGTGAGCGCGTGGCCGTGATTGAAGCCATGAAGATGGAAAACGTGTTGTTTGCTGCAGCCGATGGGGTGGTGGGCAAGGTGCTGGCCGCCAAAGGCGAGAGTCTGACCGTGGATCAACCGATTGTGGAGTTTGCATAAGATGGAACGTCCCCTTCCAGAAGCTCAGGACAGGCCTTTCAAGGTATTGGGCATCCAGCAGATTGCGATCGGCGGGACCGACAAAACCAGGTTGCAAAAGCTGTGGGTCGATAAGCTGGGTCTGGAGCTCACGGGCAGCTTCAGGAGTGAACGCGAAAATGTCGATGAAGACATTTGCGCCATGGGGCAGGGCCCGTTCAGGGTTGAAGTCGATTTGATGCAGCCGGTGGATATTCAGAAGAAACCGGCGGTACACATGACGCCGCTCAACCATGTAGGACTGTGGATTGATGATTTGCCGCGTGCAGTCGAATGGCTCGCGGCGCAGGGCGTACGTTTTGCGCCGGGCGGCATTCGCCGTGGCGCGGCAGGTCATGACATTTGCTTTTTGCATCCCAAGTCAAATGACGAATTTCCCGTCAGCGGCGAAGGGGTATTGATTGAGTTGGTGCAGGCGCCGCCGGAGGTGATTTCAGCGTTTCTCACGCTTGCCAATGCGCTTGAATAAGAGGGCAACGGCGCCCTGCGCATGATGTTATTGCTCTGGGTCAATAGTCGGCGCATTGGCGATGTGAAACGAAGAAATGGGGCCAAAATTCCAGTACATTGCGAGGGTGTACACTTTTCTGATGCATCGCAGCCACCATGCTGCAACAAGGGTCTAGGAGACAAACTTGCAAGCTACTAACTTGGTGAATCCGACTTATTTTCACAAAGTCGTTGACTGCCAATGGGCCTGTCCGGCCCACACCCCGGTTCCTGAATACATTCGCCTGATCGGTCAAGGTCGCTATAGCGACGCCTACATGATCAACTGGGTATCGAACGTATTCCCGGGCATTTTGGGTCGCACTTGCGACCGTCCTTGCGAGCCTGCCTGCCGACGTGGGCGGGTCGAGGAAAACAATGGGGTCAAGCCCGAGCCAGTGGCAATTTGCCGCCTCAAGCGTGTGGCGGCGGACAACAAGGGAGATGTCAAGGCGCGCATGCCCAAGGTGCAGCCGAGCAACGGCCGGCGCATCGCCTGCGTCGGTGCCGGACCGGCGTCGCTCACGGTGGCGCGCGATCTGGCGCCGCTGGGCTACCAGGTGACGGTGTTCGAAGGCGAGGCCAAGGCGGGCGGCTTTGTACGCACCCAAATCCCGCGTTTTCGTCTGCCTGAGTCCGTCATTGACGAAGAAACCGGTTATATCTTTGATCTGGGCGTGCAGTTCAAGAGCGGCCAGCGTATTGAATCAATGAAGGATTTGCTGACACAAGGCTATGACGCGGTCTTTGTTGGCTGCGGTGCGCCACGCGGGCGTGATCTCGACGCGCCAGGGCGCAAAGAAGCAAAAGCCAACATTCACATCGGTATCGACTGGCTGGCATCGGTCTCATTTGGCCATATCACCAGCGTTGGATCGCGCGTCATTGTGCTCGGTGGTGGCAACACGGCGATGGACTGCTGTCGCTCCGCACGGCGTCTGGGGGGCTCTGATGTCAAGGTGATTGTGCGCAGCGGCTTTGAGGAAATGAAAGCCTCGCCATGGGAAAAAGAAGATGCAATGCATGAAGGCATTCCGATTCTCAACTACCACGTACCCAAGAGTTTTGAACATAAAGACGGCAAGCTGACGGGCATGACGTTCCAGATCGTAAGTGCGGTCTATGACGAAAAAGGTCGTCGCAGCCTGGTCCCAACCGGCGCGCCCGACGTGCTTTTTGAGTGCGACACGGTGCTGGTTGCTGTCGGGCAAGAGAACTCGTTCCATTGGATTGAGCGTGACTGTGGCATCGAATTTGACCGTTGGGGCCTGCCGGTGCTGGGGCAAAACACGTTCCAGTCGGGTCTGCCCACAGTGTTCTTTGGCGGCGACGCGGCGTATGGACCCAAAAATATTATTACGGCAGTCGCTCATGGGCACGAAGCCGCTGTGTCGATTGATCGCTTCCTCAACGGAGAATCGGTCGCGGTGCGTCCAGCACCACGGACCAACCTGATGTCCCAGAAGATGGGTATTCATGAGTGGAGTTACCACAATGATGTGTCGGGTGACACGCGTTTCAAAGTGCCATGGGCCAAGGCTGAGGTGGCGCTGGCCAGCATCCGTGTCGAAGTGGAACTGGGTTTTGATGCCGCCACCGCTTTCAAGGAAGCCAGCCGTTGTCTGAATTGCGATGTGCAGACGGTGTTCAATCGTGATACCTGCATTGAGTGCGATGCCTGTGTCGATATCTGCCCAATGGACTGCATTACCTTCACCAGCAATGGTGAAGAAGCCGATTTGCGTACGCGCCTGAAAGCACCAGCGCATCACACCGCGCAAGACTTGTATGTCTCAGGCGAACTCAAGACCGGACGCGTCATGGTCAAGGATGAAGACGTGTGTTTGCACTGCGGTCTGTGCGCCGAACGTTGCCCCACCGGTGCTTGGGATATGCAGAAATTCTTGCTCAACACAACCCAGGCCGGGCCGGGATGCCGTGACCGTCGCGAGTCGCATCATGAAGTATTTGCTGCAGGACAGTCCGCCGCCGCGCAAAGCAAACTGGCCATGTCCTCACCTGAATAGGAATTAAGCATGAAACGTATTGAATCCATTAACGATTTCGTCATCAAGTTTGCCAACATCAACGGCTCGGGTTCAGCCTCGGCCAACGAGTTGTTTGCCAAGGCGGTGATGCGCATGGGCGTGCCGGTGAGCCCACGTAATATTTTTCCCAGCAATATCCAGGGTATGCCGACCTGGTATGAGGCCCGTGTTTGCGAAAAAGGCTATCACGGTCGCCGTGGTGGTGTTGACATGATGGTCGCCATGAATCCCCAGACTTGGGATGCTGACGTGGCCGAGATCGAGCCTGGTGGTTACCTTTTTTATGACAGCACCCGGCCCATCCCCGAGTCCAAGTTCCGCAAGGATGTTGAAGTTATTGGCGTGCCCCTGACCGAGATCAGCAATGCCGCCTATAGCGACCCCCGGCAACGCCAGTTATTTAAAAACATCATTTATGTGGGTGCGCTGTCGGTACTGCTCGATGTTGATGCCACGGTGTTTGAAAAGCTTTTTGCTGAGCAATTCAAGGGCAAGGAGCGTTTGCTCGAATCCAATCTGCGTGCCATCAATCTGGGGCGCGATTATGTCAAACAGCATCTTGATGCCCCAATCGGTATTCGGGTGCGCAAATCAGACAAAGTGGGCGACCAGATTTTTACCGACGGCAACAGTGCGCTGGCCCTGGGCTGTATCTATGGTGGTGCCACGGTGGCGGCCTGGTATCCGATCACGCCTTCGTCTTCAGTGCCAGAGGCGTTTCAGAAATACTGCGACAAGTTCCGGGTGGACCCTGAAACTGGTCAGCACTATTACGCCATTGTGCAGGCTGAAGACGAGTTGGCCTCGATCGGTATGGCCATCGGTGCTGGCTGGAATGGTGCGCGTTCGTTCACTGCCACATCAGGGGCTGGCATATCGCTGATGACCGAGTTCATTGGTCTGGCCTATTTTGCCGAGATTCCGGTAACCCTCATCAATGTGCAGCGCGGCGGACCATCAACCGGCATGCCCACGCGTACTCAGCAGTCGGATTTGACTTCTTGTGCTTATGCCTCGCATGGCGACACCAAACATGTGATGCTGTTTCCACAAGACCCGCACGAATGTTTTGAACATGCGGCGGCGGCGTTGGACCTGGCCGACCGGCTGCAAACGCCGATCTTTGTGATGTCTGATCTGGACATCGGCATGAATCAGCGTCTGTGCAAACCCTTTGTTTGGGACGACGCACGAGATTACGATCGCGGCAAGGTGATGACCGCTGAGGAGCTCGAAGCCGGCAAGGATTTTGGTCGCTACAAGGATGTCGATGGCGACGGGATTCCTTGGCGCACGCTACCCGGCACGCATCCCACCAAGGGTGCCTACTTTACGCGCGGCACCTCGAAGGATGCCTATGCCCGCTACTCCGAACTTGGACCGGACTACATCTACAACATGGAGCGATTGCTCAAGAAGTTCAAAACAGCGGCTGACCTGGTACCGCAACCGGTGCTGCGCAAGGCACAAAAGCTGACCCGATTTGGTGTGATCTATTTTGGTTCCACCAGTCCGGCCATGCGCGAGGCGCTGGATGTGCTCGAACAGCAGGGTGTGCATCTGGATGCGCTGCGCCTGCAGGCATTCCCGTTTCCGGAGTCAGTTGATCGTTTTATTGCCGAACATGACAAAGTGTTTGTGGTGGAGCAAAACCGTGATGCGCAAATGCGATCCCTGCTTGTCAACGAGCTTGAAATCGACCCCGCCCGCCTGGTCAAGGTGTTGCACTATGACGGCACACCCATTACCGCGCGCTTCATCACCCATTCCATTAGCAAGAATTTGAAAGCGGCTCCGATCGGCGCCCCAATGACTTCTCTGCACAAGGAGGCAGCATGACCTACATCGCCAAACCCCGGATGCACCATCCCGAACTGACCACCAACAAGGTCGGTTACACGCGCCGCGATTACGAAGGTCCGGTCTCTACCCTGTGCGCCGGTTGTGGCCATGACTCGATCTCGGCTGCCATCATTCAGGCCTGTTGGGAGCTTGATATTGAACCGCATCGTGTCGCCAAACTGTCAGGCATTGGATGCAGTTCCAAGACCCCAACCTATTTTCTGGGCGCTTCACACGGCTTCAATACCGTGCACGGGCGCATGCCCTCGGTACTGACCGGTGCCAACCTGGCCAACCGAGACCTTTTGTACCTCGGTGTGTCTGGCGACGGTGACTCGGCCTCAATTGGCCTGGGGCAGTTTGCCAATGCGATGCGGCGCGGCGTGCGCATGGCCTACATTGTTGAGAACAATGGCGTCTATGGTTTGACCAAGGGGCAGTTTTCTGCCACGGCAGACCGCGGCTCCAAAAGCAAAAAAGGCGCCATCAACAACGATAGCCCGGTTGATCTGGTGGGGTTGGCCCTGCAACTCGGTGCCAGCTACGTGGCACGCAGCTTTTCAGGTGACAAGGCGCAATTGGTGCCCCTCATCAAGGGTGCCATCATGCACGGTGGGGCAGCATTTATTGATGTTATCAGTCCGTGTGTAACTTTTAACAATCATGGCGGCAGCACCAAGAGTTACGATTATGTACGTCAGCACAATGAGGCCGTGAGCCGTATCGATTTTATCCCGCGACGCAGCGAAATCACCACCGAGTACGCGCCGGGTGAAGTGGTTGATGTGGAACAGCACGATGGCACCAGTCTGCGTCTGCGCAAGTTGCATTCAGACTACGATCCAACTGATCGCTATGCGGCGCTCAGCTACATGAATGCACACCAGGCACGCGGTGAGGTGGTCACGGGCCTGCTCTATCTTGACCCGCTCGCGGTGGATCTGCACGTGGCACTCAACACCAGCGATACACCGCTGAACAAGTTTGGTGTCAAGCAGTTGTGTCCGGGGTCGCAGGCGCTGGTCAAGATCAACGCCGCGCTGCGCTAATGTCGGACCGGAAGTTTTGATCCATTTTTTTGAATAGGACGCAAATCATGCCTGAACGCACCGTATTTCAATCCATATCACAGCGCCATGTGGTCAGTCTGTCGCCGCAGGACAGCGTTTGGGATGCCGCCTGCATGATGACCAAAGCCAACTGCGGCAGCATTCTGGTCATCGATGGCAACGGGGTTATTCAAGGCATTCTGACTGAGCGCGATTTGATGACCCGTGTAGTGGCCAAAGCGCTTGACCCTAAAGCCACCTCAGCGGCCGATGTGATGACGCGCAATCCTCAAAGTGTGAGTCCAGAAACCAAGGTTGCCGAGGCGGTTCTGATCATGATCGAGCGCGGTTTCCGGCATCTGCCAATCATTACATCGGCTGGAAAAATCCTGGGTGTGTTCTCGGTGCGCGATGCCTTGCCGCGCGAAATTGGCGCCGCCGTCAGTCTGGCCGAGTTCAATGATCAGGTCAATGACGCCCTGGGCTAGACCGGGCTGAGGTTTCTGTTTTTTGGATCAGATAGTTACTGAACCAGCGGCGTGTCAGCCGTTTCAATATCGATGCCAACGATGGTGGCGTGGCCCGCCAGAAGTTGCAGATACTGACGCAGTGCAGTGACGTAAGTTTGTCGTCGCAGTGACGCCAGCACGGCGCCACGAACGGCCTCAAACGGCTGGCCCTGGCCGGGCTCGCGTTGCAGCACTTCCACTACATGCAAACCAAAGCGGCTATGCACCAAGCGCGGCAACACACCCACCTCGGTGTGTCCAAAGAGCTCTTTGGCAAATTCAGAGGCGCAATCTTGCTGGCCCAGCCAACCCAGGCTGCCACCCTCGGCTCCGCTCGGGCAGTTGGACAGGGTGGCGGCTACTTTGGCAAAGGTGTCGTCGGCTTTCTTGCCATCATGACAGCGGAGGTCGAGCAGTGTGGTCTCAGCCCGGTTGCGCAGGGCCACAACATCAACACCTTGCGTCACGGCGAACAGGATGTGACGCAGCCTGATGCGCTCACCCGTGCAGTAGCGGGCCTGATGCGCCGCGTAGTGGCGCTGACAGGCCTCGTCCGACGGCTCAGGAACTGCGAGACTCTGCTCAAGCAGCATTTCAATGGCGTTGCTGGCTTCTTCGCTGAGCACGGCATCGGAAGATGGGGTGTCGCTGTTTGCGAGCAATCCCTTGGCGAGGGCGGCCTGGCGCAGTAATTCGGAACAGGCGCGTTGACGCAGATCGTCAACTGACAATGTGTCGTTCGACGCATGCAAGGCGACGCCGTTGATGCTGGCAATTTGGGTATTTTCAGGCGTTGCTGTTTGCATCAAAAATTCCTTAAACACCAGCGTCGGGACGACGTGGTTGATTTTGACCGGCAGGCAGGTTCAGACGGCGCGCCCGGACCACTTGATACGGGCGCACCAGATAGGCGACGGTACCGAAGCCACTCCACACATGGACCAGCCGGGTGAACGGAAAGATCAGGAAAATACTCATACCCAGGAATAGGTGCAGTTTAAAAAGCACGCCGGCTCCGGTCAGAAACTCGGCTGCGCCTGGGCGCAAAGTGACAATGTGCTGCGCCCATTCACCGAATGCCATCATCAAGCCACCGTCCATGTGTTGCGCTGACACCGGAATGGTCGCCAGACCCAGTGCAAACTGGAGCCATAGCAGGACCAGCAGCACGATATCGCTGGTCTTGGAGTTGATGCGAATACGCGGCTCGGACAGACGACGGTGCAGCAGCAAGCTCACGCCGATAAAACCCAGCAGCCCCGCGATGCCGCCAGTGATCATGGCCATCAATTGTTTGTCCGCAGCGCTAACGAAGTGCTCATAGACAAAGTGCGGCGTCAGCAGGCCCGCGAAATGTCCAAAAAACAGGAACAACACGCCGACGTGGAACAGATTGCTGCCAAGGCGCAACTGACCCGCTTTGAGCAACTGTGAAGAGTCGCTCTTCCAGGTGTACTGATCCCGGTCAAAGCGAATCAAACTGCCCAGAAAAAAAACGGTGAGGCAGATGTAAGGATAGACGCCAAACAAAAAATTCTCGAACGCGTTCATACTGATACTCCTTCATGCACGGCGGCCTTCGAACTGGCGTGTGTCGCCTCGTTCTTGACAAAGTGAATCGCTTGCGGTTGCCCCGGTTTGGTCTGCCCTTTGGCAGAGCAGCCATCAAAGACCACCGGTTCTTCCCAGCTGGCATCGAGAGGCTCATCGGGCGCAAGCTTGACCGCGTGCGCCGTCTCCCCTGCCAATTCAAGCAGTGCACCCAGCACGCTGGCATAGGCACTCTGGCGTTGCTGCAAGGCGTTGAAGATGGCATTGAAAATGTGCGCCATCTCACTCAGGAAAGCGCGTGCTTCCCTGGCTGGCTGAGTGGACACAAACTCCAGCACCACCGGCAGGTAGTCAGGCATTTCATCGGGCCCAAGAAACAAACCCGCCTTTTCGTAGGTCTGGACCAAGTCAATCATGGCCGGGCCACGCTCGCGCGAGTCGCCGTGGACATGCTCAAACAGGTGCAAGGACGTAGCGCGGCCCCGGTCGAACAATTCAACAAATTCGCTCTCGTTGTCCAAGGGCGTCCCTGCGGCGAGTTGACGCATCAGCGCATAGAGTTCTTCCTTGCGCGCTTGGTGCAATGCTCTGTCGGCGTGCAAGGCTGAGCGCATGTCAGCCAAATCGTCTCGTAGGGCACTGTCTGGGTATGACAGCAGCCGGGCCAGTACCCGCAGACTGATTGATGTGTCAGGGAGTTTTGCCATGGTTCAGACCTCCGCCTTGATCGGTATGGTGCGACGTTTGGTGCCGCCAAACAGGCTGGTGTCACTGGCGCCATCCGAGCAACCGTTGCCAAAGGAGAAGCCACAGCCGCCGCGCACATCAAAGGTGTTCTCGGCGTATTCGCGGTGCGTGGTCGGGATCACGAAACGGTCCTCGTAATTGGCAATCGCCATCACGTGGTACATCTCTTCCACCTCGGCCTGGGTCATGTGAACTTGATCCAGCACGGCTGTATTGATGCGCCCATCGACATGCTTCTCGCGTTGATACGCCCGCATCGCCAGCATGCGTTCAAGTGCACGCTCAACCGGCTGGGTGTCGCCAGCGGTCAGCAGGTTAGCCAGGTACTTGACCGGGATGCGAAGCTGCTTGACGTCCGGAATTTCGCCATTGGTTCCAATCTGGCCGGCATTGGCCGCTGCACTGATGGGTGACAGCGGCGGCACATACCAGACCATCGGCAAGGTGCGGTACTCGGGATGCAGCGGCAGCGCCACTTTCCAGTCAACGGCCATTTTGTACACCGGGCTTTTGCGCGCCGCATCCATCCATTTGTCGGGAATGCCGTCGGTGCGGGCTTGCTCAATCACCTTGGGGTCATTGGGATCCAGGAAGATGTCCAACTGCGCCTGGTACAGATCCCGATCGTGTTCGACACTGGCGGCCGCCTCGATGCGGTCGGCATCGTAGAGCAGTACGCCGAGGTAACGAATGCGCCCGACGCAAGTCTCAGAGCACACGGTCGGCTGTCCGGCTTCAATGCGCGGGTAGCAAAAAATACACTTCTCGGCTTTGCCTGATTTCCAGTTGTAGTAAATCTTCTTGTAAGGGCAGCCGCTCACGCACATGCGCCAGCCACGGCACTTGTCCTGGTCAATCAGCACAATGCCGTCCTCCTCGCGCTTATAGATCGAGCCTGAGGGGCAACTTGCCACGCAGGTCGGGTTCAGGCAGTGCTCGCAAAGCCTGGGCAGGTACATCATGAAAGTATTTTCGAACTGGCCGTAAATATCCTTCTGGATGTCCTCGAAGTTCTTGTCCTTGCTGCGCTTGGAGAACTCACCGCCCAGAATTTCTTCCCAGTTCGGACCCCACTCGATTTTTTCCATGCGCTGGCCGGTAATCAGGCTGCGTGGGCGTGCCGTCGGCACCGCTTTGGATTCGGGTGCCGACTGCAAGTGCTCGTAGTCGAAGGTAAAGGGCTCGTAGTAATCGTCAATTTCGGGCAGATTCGGGTTGGCAAAGATACGCATCAACAGCTTCCACTTCGCCCCCTGGCGCGGCTCGATCTTGCCATTGGCTAAGCGATGCCAGCCACCATGCCATCTATCCTGGTTTTCCCACTCCTTGGGGTAACCAATGCCGGGTTTGGTCTCGACGTTGTTGAACCAGGCGTACTCCATTCCTGGGCGGCTGGTCCAGACGTTTTTGCAGGTGACGGAACAGGTGTGGCAGCCGATGCACTTGTCCAGGTTCAGCACCATGCCAATTTGGGCGCGTATTTTCATGCTGTTGCTCCTTGGTTTTCTTCTTCCAGCCAATCCACCTTGTTCATCTTGCGCACCACGACAAACTCATCGCGGTTGGTGCCAATGGTTCCGTAGTAGTTGAAGCCATAGCTGAATTGCGCGTAGCCACCAATCATGTGAGTCGGTTTCAGCACAATGCGGGTCACCGAGTTGTGAATGCCGCCCCGGCCACCGGTAATCTCGGAGCCGGGGATGTTGATGATCTTTTCTTGTGCGTGGTACATCATCACCATGCCCGGTTTGACGCGCTGGCTGACCACCGCACGGGCGGTCAGTGCGCCATTGAGGTTGAACAGTTCAATCCAATCGTTGTCCACGATTCCGGCGCGTTTGGCGTCATCTTCGCTGATCCAGACGATGGCACCGCCGCGGCTGAGCGTGAGCATCATCAAGTTGTCGCTGTAGGTGGAGTGAATGCCCCACTTCTGGTGCGGCGTGATGAAGTTCAGCGCAATCTCCGTGTTGCCATTGGGCTTGATGCCCTGAATACCGGCCGTGGTCTTGAGATCGACCGGCGGGCGGTAGCTGGTAAAGCCTTCGCCAAACGCCGTCATCCACGGGTGATCCATGTAGAACTGCTGACGTCCTGTCAGTGTGCGCCACGGGATCATCTCGTGCACATTGGTGTAGTTGGCGGTGTAGGAAACAGTTTCAGACTCAATGCCGCTCCAGGTTGGCGAACTGATGATCTTGCGTGGCTGCGCCTGGATGTCGCGGAAGCGAATTTTTTCGTCTTCGCGGTGTAACGCCAGATGGGTGTGGTCCAGGCCCGTTTGTTTGCCCAGTGCGCCCCATGCCTTGACCGCCACGTGCCCATTGGTTTCGGGCGCGAGTTGCAGGATGACTTCACAGGCATCAATGTCGGTGTCAATTTTGGGCATGCCGCAGGTAACCCCTTCAGCGGTTTCCAGGCCGTTGAGCTCACCCAATTGCCTGACCTCGGTTTGCGTATTCCAGGCAATCCCCTTGCCGGCGTTACCGAGCTTGTTCATCAGTGGGCCCAGCGCCGTAAACCGTTTGAAAACATTGGGATAGTCACGCTCCACCACTGTCATATTGGGCGCGGTCTTGCCCGGAATCAGGTCAATCTCGCCGCGCTTCCAGTCTTGCACGCCAAACGGCTGCGCCAACTCGGCGGGAGAGTCGTGCATCAACGGCGTCAGCACCATTTCACGCTCGACACCCAAATGGCCGACACACACTTCGCTGAATTTCTTGGCGAAGCCTTTGTAAATCTCCCAGTCACTGCGCGACTGCCAGGCCGGATCCACCGCCGTCGAGAGTGGGTGAATGAAGGGGTGCATGTCACTGGTGTTGAGGTCGTTCTTCTCGTACCAGGTGGCAGTCGGCAGCACGATGTCGGAGTACAGACAGGTGGTGCTCATGCGGAAGTCCAGCGTCACCACCAGGTCCAGCTTGCCCTCAGGCGCCTTGTCATGCCAGACCACTTCAGTCGGTTTGGCTTCATCAGCGCCCAGGTCTTTGCCTTGAACGCCGTGGGTCGTGCCCAGCAGATGCTTCAAAAAATACTCGTGCCCCTTGCCGCTGGAGCCCAGAATATTGGAGCGCCAGACAAACAGGTTACGCGGCCAGTTGTCGGGATGATCCGGGTCTTCGCAGCTCATCTGTAGCGAGCCGTCTTTCAGACTTTTAACGGTGTAGTCCTTGGGCTCCATGCCCGCGGCTGCGGCGTCGCGTACCACTTGAAGCGAATTGGTCTTTAACTGCGGCGCCGACGGCAGCCAGCCCATGCGCTCGGCGCGCACGTTGTAGTCAATCATGCTGCCGCCAAATTTGGACTTGTCAGCCAGCGGCGACAGGATTTCATCCACACCCAGTTTTTCGTAGCGCCACTGATCGGTGTGCGTGTAAAAAAAGCTGGTGCCGTTCATCTGCCGTGGCGGGCGCACCCAGTCCAGCGCAAAGGCCAATGCCGTCCAGCCGGTCTGGGGCCTGAGTTTTTCCTGGCCCACGTAGTGCGCCCAGCCGCCGCCACTTTGACCGATGCAGCCGCACATCATCAACATGTTGATGACACCGCGGTAGTTCATGTCGCAGTGGTACCAGTGGGTCATGGCGGCGCCGATGATCACCATCGATTTGCCATGGGTCTTGTCAGCGTTTTCGGCAAACTGGCGCGCCACGGTAATGAGCTGCTCGCGCGGCGTGCCGGTGATGCGTTCCTGCCATGCGGGCGTGTAAGGCGTGTCGTCGTCAAAATCTTTGGCTGCCAGTTCGCCGGGCAAACCACGCGCGACGCCGTAGTTTGCCACTTGCAGGTCGAACACGGTGGCGACCAAGGCCTCACGTTTTTCGCCCTCTTTGCCGAACGAAATTCGTTGCACCGGCACCGTGCGTACCAGCACATTGTTGGCGCCAGCTCCGGTGGCATTGTTCGGGAAGTGCTCACTGACAATGCCGCCGAAGTACGGGAACCCAACTTTGGCGGTCTCGCTGCTTGGGTTTTGACCCTCCATCACCGAGAGCTTGAGCTTGACCTCATGGCCATGGCGGGCTTCCTTGGCTTCAAGGTTCCACTGGCCCTGGTCAGCGCGACCGTCGGCGCCCCAGCGAAAACCGATGGCACCATGGGGCAGCACCACTTTGCCGTTGTCATCCAGTGCGACTGTTTTCCATTCCGGATTGTTGGCGGCGCCCAGCTTGCCGTTGAAATCCGAAGCCCGCACATAGCGGTCGGGCACCAGCACCGTTTCACCACCGGGCAATTGATGCTCTTTCAGCATCACCAGCATCGGCATGTCGGTGTAGCGGCGCACATAGTTGTCGAAGTATTCGCTGCGCGTTCTGCGGACCCCCACGCCGCCTGCTGGCGTCTGCCCCCCGAGGGGGTCTGAAGAACTTGGGGCGGCCCGGCATTCTTCGCCGCCATCGGGGAAGTAAAACTCTTTCAGAATCACATGGCCCATGGCCATGGCCACTGCTGCGTCCGTCCCCTGCTTGGGTTTCATCCAGATGTCAGACAGCTTGGCGACTTCTGAATAGTCGGGCGTCACCGCCACGGTCTTGGCCCCTTTGTAGCGAACTTCGGTAAAGAAGTGAGCATCCGGGGTGCGCGTCTGCGGCACATTGGAGCCCCAGGCAATGATGAACGTGGAGTTGTACCAATCGGCTGATTCAGGTACGTCAGTTTGCTCGCCCCAGACTTGCGGGCTGGCCGGTGGCAGGTCACAGTACCAGTCATAAAAGCTGATCGGCACGCCGCCAATCAGCGCCAGATAGCGGCTGCCGGCCGCATAGGAAACCATCGACATCGCCGGAATCGGCGAGAAGCCAATGATGCGGTCCGGGCCGTGTTGCTTGATGGTATAGACGTTCGCCGCCGCCACCATCTCATTGACTTCATCCCAACTGGAGCGCACGAAGCCGCCCAGGCCGCGCACGCTCTGGTACTCCTTGCGCTTAGGCTCAGACTGGGCAATCGAGGCCCAGGCATCAACCGGGTCATTGGACAGACGGGCTTCGCGCCAGAGCTTAAGCAGCCGACCGCGCACCATCGGATATTTGACCCGATTGGCGCTGTACAGATACCAACTGTAGCTGGCACCGCGCGCGCAACCCCGCGGTTCGTGATTTGGCATGTCCCAGCGCGTGCGGGGGTAATCGGTCTGCTGGGTCTCCCAGGTGACGATGCCACCTTTGACGTAAATTTTCCACGAGCAGGAGCCGGTGCAATTGACCCCGTGGGTGGAACGCACGATCTTGTCGTGGGCCCAGCGGTCGCGGTAGGCGTCCTCCCAGGTGCGGTCTTCACCGGTGGTGACGCCGTGCTCGCCCGAGAAGGGCTCTTTGGGTTGAGAAAAGTAACTGAGTCGATCCAGAAAGTGGCTCATGCGATACCTCGGTCTAAAAAATTATATGAAAACAAGCTATAGCCACCGTGCTACCTACGCAAGCAGCTATTAAAAATATAGTGACTTGGGGCATGGATACGGATCAAGTCCGGCATGACAACCAGGGCGTCATGGGTTCTTGATCTCTGAGTCGGCACGCAGGTAAAACCACCAGTTCAGCACCAGGCACAGGGCGTAAAAAATGGCAAAGCCGTACATCGCGTTTTGTGGCGTGCCCGCTTTGATTTGGGCACCAATGATCACGGGAGCGATGAAAGCACCGTAAGCAGCTACTGCGGAGGTCCAGCCCAGCACTGGACCGGCCTGCTGGCGGTCGAAGATAACGCCAATGGTGCGGAAGGTCGAACCGTTGCCGATGCCGCTGGCGGCAAACAGCAGCACGAAGAGCCACATGAAGCTTGAAAAATACTGCTCCGGCGCGGCCGAGCCATAGGCCTGCATCATCACGTAGCCGACAGCGCCAGAGGCCGCCACCATCACCGCTGAGATCCCCTGCGTCACGATGGAACCCCCTACCTTGTCGGCGATCCAGCCACCCACAGGACGGATCAGGGCGCCGACGAAGGGGCCGATCCAGGCGTAAGTCAGGGCCGACGGTGCATTTGGATTCTTCAAGGTATGTTGCATCACACCGGCGGCATCCGGTACATGGCTGATGCCGAAAATGACGGTGATCGACAGCGGCAGTGCCATCGAGAAACCGATGAACGAGCCGAAGGTGACGATATACAGCGCAGTCAACGACCAGGTGTGTTTGTTCTTGAAGATGGCGAACTGTTTGGCGATGTTGTCCTTCATGGTTCCGAACGCGGCCACTTTCATCAGAAATAGAGTCCCGACAATGATTAACGGCATGGCAATCCACATGTTGAGCAAGCCAAGACCGGCTGGTGCGGGCATATAAAGATACAAACCGACCCCGGCCGGAATGAATGTCAAGGTGTAGATCCAGGTGATTTTGATGAACGCCATCAAGGTGCCTCCAATATCCGGCGAAATGGGAAGCAGGTTGTTCATACCGAACCAGCACAGGGCGGCCAGCGGCACCAGTGACAAGACCCATGCAAAGCCGGCGTTTTGAATGTAGGTTGGGGTGCCTGCGGCAATTTTTCCGAATATCCAGCCACTGTCCTTGATCAGAGGCATCGGGTCACCGCCCATAGCGCCAAACATGCCAACCGTCATCACCAGCGGGATCACGATTTGCATGGTCGTGACGCCGAAATTGCCCAGACCGGCATTCAGCCCGAGAGCGGTGCCTTGCAAGCGCTTGGGAAAGAAAGTGGTGATGTTCGACATGGAACTGGCAAAGTTGCCACCGCCCACGCCCGACCAAAGTGCCAGCATCTGGAATATCCAGAGCGGCCAATCCTTGTGTTGCAATGCAATGCCGGTGCCCAGGGCCGGCGCCAGCAGCATGGCGGTGGTCAGAAAAATCGTGTTGCGCCCTCCGGCAAGGCGGATATAGAAAGCCGAGGGGATGCGCATGGTGGCGCCGGCCAGTCCGGAAATCGCCGTAAGCGTGAACAGTTCGGCTTGAGTAAACGGAAAACCCAGGTTGAGCATCTGCACGGTAATGATGCCCCACATGCCCCAGACGGCGAAACCGCACAGCAGGCTCGGGACAGAGATCCACAGGTTGCGATAGGCGATCTTCTTGCCGGTGCTTTCCCAGAACTGTTCGTCTTCCGGACGCCAGTCGGCGATGTCAGCGCTGGATTGTGTTTTCGTATTCACAGGGTTCTTTCGGTAAATCTGAGTTCAGTTATGCAGGTTGAAGGGCGTGGCGTTCTTGCCCAGGATTTCGGTGCGGCGCACTTCGGTCCAGTACATCCAGATCAGCGACACCCAGACCACGCCAAACATCAGCATGAAGGCGCTGGAACGGATGCCGGTGAGATCCATAAGCACACCGAACATGATGGGCAGCACAAAGCCGCCCAAGCCGCCTGCGAGGCCCACGATGCCGCTGATGGTGCCGATGTTGTCGGTGTAGTCGTCGCTGATGTATTTGAAGACGCTGGCCTTGCCAAATGCAAATGCGATGCCCAGGATGAACATCAAGCCGGTGAATGCGTAGACGTTGAGTCCGATGTGGAAGGTGGCCGGGCCAGAGGTGGTGGCAATGGTGAAATCGGTTTGCGGGTAGCTCAACAAGAAAAGGCAAATCCAGCTGACCCACAGCACCCACCAAGTCACGCTGCGCGCGCCCCATTTGTCAGACATCCAGCCGCCTGCCGCACGCAGTACGCCGCCGGGCAGCGAGAAACAGGCCGCCAGCAAGGCGGCGGAACGGATATCCAGCCCGAACTCGCCCACGTAGTACTGAACCATCCACAACGACAAGGCCACATAGCCACCGAACACGATGCTGTAGAACTGGCAGTACTTCAATACTTTCGGGTCTTTCAGTGATTTGAGTTGATCGCTGAACTTGACGTTGCTGGGAACAAGGTGTGTCGGGTCACTGTAGCTGAAAAACCAGAACAGGATGACAGTTCCCAGCATGATGGCGGCATACACTTGCGGCACCATGGCCCAACCAAAAGCTACCACCAGCGCCGGCGCGACGAACTTGTTGACGGCTGCTCCCGAGTTGCCAGCGCCATAGATACCCATCGCGAATCCCTGCTGGTTCTTGGGAAACCAGCGTGCCACATAAGGTGTTCCAACTGAAAACGATCCACCGGCCAGACCCACAAATAAGCCGATGGCCAGGAAGTGCCAGTAGGCGCTTGCGTAACTCATCAACCAGATGGCAGGCACCGTTAGTGACATGAGGAGGGCCATGACGATGCGACCACCGTATTTGTCGGTCCAGATGCCCAGAGGCACCCGAATCAGCGAGCCGGTCAGCACGGGTGTTGCTGTCAGTAGTCCGAATTCTGTCGCATTGAGGCCAAGTGCCTTCTTGATCGGGATGCCGATCACCCCGAACATCATCCAGACCATGAAGCACACCGTGAATGCCAGTGTGCTGACAATAAGAACTGAAAGTGCCTGCCCCTTTTTTGTCATGTTGAAAGCCCCTTTTGCATCGCATGACTTTAGAGTGGAAAGACCTTGAGCGGCATCCCTCTGAAGGAGCGCCAGGCAAGGTAAATGGAACTACCCCGCACGCCGACAGCATAGTTCTGACGAACTATGAAGAGGTTTTATTCGGTTGCTTTGCGTTAAATCAAAGCAGACCGTGCTCGGTTGCTATGACTGCGGCATGGACTCGGGAACTGACGTTGAGTTTGCGCAAGACATGCTGCACGTGGATTTTGACGGTGGTCTCGGCAATGCCCAGTTCGCGCGCAATTTCCTTGTTGCTGGAACCATGTGCGATGCCACGCAAAATATCAAGTTCGCGCGGCGACAGGCTGGCAATTGACGCAGTAGACGCTGCGGCATCCGTTGCCGATGTGGCTGACCCCAAGCCGACAATTGAACCACTTTCGGTGGGGGCTCCGATCGTCGCCCCCCGGTAGGCGGCCACCAACTTGCTCGTCATCTCTGGTGCGACGACGCTGTCACCTTGCATGGCACGCTGGATGGCGGCGGTCAAGGCGTCGCCTTCGATGGTTTTCAGGAGGTATCCGGCGGCACCGCCACGCAAGGCGGCAGCAAGGTCGTTTTCGTCTTCGCTGACGGTCAGCATCAGGATGCAGGCTCCGGGTGCTGCCTCAATCAGGGCCGGCAGGGCATCCACCCCGTTGACACCAGGCAGGTGGTTGTCAAGCAGGATGATGTCGGGTTGCAGTTCTTGTGCCTTTCGCAGCGCCTGACCGGCATCAGCCGCATCGCCCACTACAGACAATTGAGGGTCGCGCGCTAAAAGTGCTGTCAAGCCACGGCGAAACAGGGTGTGGTCGTCCACCACCAGAATACGAATGGGAGATTGTTCGGGCGGCTGCATGACAGGGTTCATGTCGCGTCCGCGCTGGATTCGCGCTGGACCATCGACGCCGTGGGCATCGGGTGGGCGGGTGGCGGCAACGTGAGAATGATGGAACTACCATGACCTGGGGTGGAGATCACGTCCAGGTCAGCGCCAATGCGCTGGGCTCGCTCGGTCATGATGCGAAGGCCGACATGGGTCTCGTCAGGTTGGCCGTTGCCGGGGCTAAAGCCGACGCCATCGTCACGCACTTCAAAGCGCCAGGCTGGTTGCTGCTGCACATCGAGCCAGACTTGCGAGGCCCGGGCGTGCTTTCGGACGTTGGTCAACGCTTCACGGGCAATGCTGAAGACCTCGGCTTGAGCTGCGGCCGACAGCGCCGCGCTCGCGACGCCGGCGCCG
>JADGRK010000104.1 GCA_017880985.1 Rhodoferax sp.
CGGCCAGATGCTGGCTTTCTTCATCCAGAAACAGCTCAATCACCTTGGGTGACGCGATCACCCGAAATTCGCGGGGGTTGAACTGGCGTGCCTCGCGCAGAATCTCGCGAAAAATGTTGTAGGCCACCGTGCGCGCAGTCTTGACGATGCCCTTGCCTGCGCAGGTGGGGCACGGCTCACACAGCATGTGCGCCAGCGATTCACGGGTGCGTTTGCGCGTCATCTCGACCAGGCCGAGCTGCGAAAAACCACCTGCCATGGTCTTGACGCGGTCGTGTGACAGTTGCTTGCGGATTTCAGCCAACACCGACTCGCGATGGTCTTCACGCACCATGTCAATAAAATCCACGATGATGATGCCGCCCAGGTTGCGCAGTCGCAGTTGCCGTGCAATTGCCTGCGCCGCTTCCAGGTTGGTCTTGAAAATGGTCTCGTCAAAATTACGGGCACCGACAAAACCGCCGGTGTTCACATCGACCGTGGTCAGGGCTTCAGTCTGGTCCACGATCAAATAACCGCCTGACTTCAGATCAACCCGGCGCCCCAACGCCTTGGCGATTTCTTCCTCGATGGCGTACAGGTCAAAGATCGGCCGCTCGCCCTTGTAGTGTTCCAACTTCTCGGCGGCGGCCGGCATGAATTCAAGGCCAAAGGCCTTCAGCACTTCAAACTGCTCGCGTGAATCGACCTTGATCGCCTGCGTGTTTTCACATACCAGGTCACGCAATACACGCTGCAACAGGCTCAAATCCTGATGCAAAAGCGATAAAGGCGGACGACGCACGGCCGCGTCCTGGATACGCGACCAGGCTTTGCGCAGATAGCCAATGTCTTCCGACAATTCCAGATCAGAGGCATCCTCCCCATTGGTCCGCAAAATGAAGCCCCCGCCCTGGTGGCTGGTCAAATTCTGCAGGCGCGCACGCAGATCGTCGCGCTGATTTTGCGGGATCTTTTGCGACACCCCCACATGATCATCTTGCGGCAAAAACACCAGCATGCGTCCTGCAATGCTGATCTGGGTGGACAGCCGCGCGCCCTTGGTTCCAATCGGGTCCTTGATCACCTGCACCATCATCGCCTGCCCCTCGAACACCTGCTTTTCAATCGGTGTCTGCGGCTGCGTGTTGCGCACCATGCCCGGCGGTTCGCCTTCGGGCTGGCGATGCCAGACGTCGGCCACGTGCAAAAACGCAGCCCGCTCCAGCCCGATGTCAATGAAGGCCGATTGCATACCCGGCAACACGCGGGCGACCTTGCCCAGATAAACATTGCCCACCAGACCCCGCTCAAGCGTGCGCTCGACATGGAGCTCCTGTAGCGCGCCGCTTTCGACAATCGCAACACGCGTTTCCTGTGGCGACCAGTTGATCAGAATGTCTTCTTGCATAAAACCTAGTGCGTTGGGGACAGTCCTTCGCTACGCCTGGAACTGTCCCAAAAAACCTTTTTTTACTGGCCAAACAATCGAAGCAATTGCGCTGTCTCGAACATCGGCAGGCCCATGATGCCAGAGTAGCTGCCACTCAAGTGTGAAATAAACGCCGCCGCCCTGCCCTGCACGGCGTAAGCACCGGCCTTGCCCATCGGTTCGCCCGAATCAACGTAGGCCTGAATCTGCTCTGGCGTCAGGGCCGCAAACCTGACCCGCGATTCGCTCAAGGCTTGCTGACGTTTGCGCGCAGTAGCCACTGCCACGGCGGTTAGAACGCGGTGCGTCTTGCTTGACAGTTCCGTCAACATGCGCGTCGCATCCGCTGGGTCAGTGGGTTTGCCGTAAATCTTGCGGCCCAACGCCACTGTGGTGTCTGAGCACAAAATCGGCGCCGCAGGCAGTCCCCGGCGCTTGAGTCGCCTCAAAGCTGCGTCAAGCTTGAGTTGCGTCACGCGCTTGACGTAAGCGGCCGGTGCCTCGTTCGGCAAAACCAGTTCCAGCGCCTCAGTGTCTTCATCTGCGTCGGGCAGGAGCAGCTCATGCCGCACCCCCAACTGCTCCAGCAACTGGCGCCGCCGCGGGCTCTGCGAGGCAAGGTAGATGAAATCAGGCATAAGGACTCAATCGACGCCGCGCCGCTCCCGGGGCAATGGCAAGCGCGCGGGTAACACAATTTTTCGCCGGGCCGCCCCAAGAAAAATTAGCCCCCTCGGGGGGCAGCGCAGCACACGCAGTGGCAAGCGTGGGGGCAACTTCACTCGCGATGATAGGGATGATTGGCATTGATCGACCAGGCACGATACAACTGCTCTATCAACAGCACGCGCACCATGGCATGCGGCAGAGTCAAATCAGAGAGACGGATGCGTTCATGCGCGGCCTGCTTGAAGGCCGGGTCCAGCCCGTCAGGTCCGCCAATCACCAGTGCCACATCGACGCTCTCCAACTGCCAGTTTTGAAGCTTGGCTGCCAGCGCAACGGTGGTCAGCGTGCTGCCCCGCTCGTCCAGCGCGACGATGCGGCAGCCTTTGGGCAAGGCCGCTTCAATGCGGACCCGCTCCGCTGCCAACAAGGCCTCAACCGGCTTGGACGCGCGTGGCTCGGTCTTGACAGTTTTAAGCTCTATCTTGAGTTCGTACGGAAAACGCTTGACGTAATCGTTCCAGGCGGTCTGCGCCCAGTCTGGCACCCGCTGGCCCACGGCAACAATCATTAGCCGCACGCAAAATCCAGGTCAGGCTTTGCGGGCTGCGGCTTTTTTGGGCGACGTCTTGCCGGCAGCGAGCTTGACCGGGGCCTTGGCAGGCGCTCTTTTCACGCCGGCACGGGCTGGAGCTTCAACGACAAGCTTCTTCGGGGCGGCTTTAGGCCTGGCGAGGGCGGCAGGCACTTTGGTCAGTGCCTTACTGGCCGCTACTTTTTTAGCCGGGGGCTTGGCCGCAACCGACTTGGCAGCGAGCGTCTTTTTTAACTGTGCTTTGGATGGAAAGGCATCGGCCACACCTTTTTTGGCGGCACTGGCGCGTTTCAGATCGGTGGCTGGCTTGGTGGCTGGTTTGCCCACTTTAGCGGGCTTGACAACTTCTTTCACGGCGGGCTTGGCGGCACCAAACTTCAGCCGCACAGGTCTTTCGCCCCAAAGTTCTTCCAAGTTGTAATACTGCCGAAAATTGGGTTGCATGATGTGCACCACGGCCTGGCCGCAATCGACAATGATCCACTCGCCATTGGTCTCACCTTCCATTCGGGGCTTGGCAAAACCGGCATCGCGCACCGCGTCGCGCACACTGGCGGCCAGCGCCTTGGTTTGGCGGTTGGAGGTGCCCGAGGCAATGATCACCCGCTCAAATAAGGCGGATAAATGCTCGGTATCGAAGACCCGAATATCCTGGGCTTTGACATCTTCCAGACCATCGACGATGGCGCGCTGGAGTTTTTGAATGTCTTTTTTGGCAACAGTATTGTTAGTCATCAAGTAGTCTGGTAAAGGTGGTGAAGCGCAATATAACGCGCAACGGGCGCAAAAACCATATCGTCAACGCTTTGATGCGCTGCAATTCGGGTCCGAATATCGGTCGCGCTCACCAGCAATGCTGGCATCGGCAGCCACCGAAAACGCGATTCAAGCCCGTTATTTATAACAAATTTTGGTTTAGCCCCCGCTGAATATGCGCGAGCAGCTACACAAATTATAGCAAGCTGGACAATCTCCTGCCACGCGCGCCATTCTGGCAAGGCACGCGCCTGGTCTTCACCCAGAATCAAAAAAAGCTCAGCCGCTGGCCAGAGAATTTTGAACTGGCGCAAGGTATCGACCGTGTAGCTGGGGCCAGCGCGCTGGATTTCACACGGATCAACAACGACACGGGGCAGATCAGCAAAAGCCAGCTGCGCCATGGCCAGGCGGTGCTGCGGCGGACTTAAGGGCCGCGTCTTGTGCCACGCTTCTCCGGTCGGCACGACGCGCAACTGATCAAGCTGCAACTCGGCCAGAGCGGCCTTCACCAGCGCGACATGGGCCGCGTGCGGTGGGTCAAACGCGCCACCAAAGACACCCATGCGCTTCGCCGCTGTCGGTTCGGCTGTCAAACCCAATCCCTGCGCAGCAGAAACCTGGAGTACAAATCGGCCTCCGGCGAGCCCGCCAGCGGCACATTTTGGTAGGACCAACTCACCAGCGGCGGCATCGACATCAATATCGATTCGGCTCGCCCGCCCGACTGCAAACCAAAATGCGTGCCGCGATCCCACACCAGGTTGAATTCAACGTAACGACCGCGCCGATAGAGCTGGAAGGCACGCTCGCGCTCGCCATAGGGCGTGTCCTTGCGGCGTTCAACCAGCGGCAAATAGGCTGCCAAAAACGAATCACCCACCGCCTGCATCATGGCCAGACTGCCCTCAAAGCCGAGCTCGGAAAAATCGTCAAAGAAGATGCCGCCGACACCGCGCGGCTCGGCGCGATGTTTCAGGTAAAAATAGTCATCACACCAGGTTTTGAAGCGCGGGTATTTGTCATCACCAAACGCTGCCAGCGTGGCTTTGCAGGTGCTGTGAAAATGCACCACATCTTCCTCAAAACCATAGTACGGCGTCAGGTCCATGCCGCCGCCAAACCAGCACACCTCCTGCCCATCGCTGCCCTTGGCCGCCAACATGCGCACGTTCATGTGGACCGTCGGCACATAGGGGTTGCGCGGATGAAACACCAGCGATACGCCCATGGCGTCAAATGGTGCACCCGCCAGCTCGGGGCGATGCTGCGTGGCTGACGGCGGCAATTTGGGTCCACTCACTTTGGAAAACCCGCAACCAGCGCGCTCGAACAGCGGGCCGCCCTCCAGAATTTGTGTGATGCCGTGGCCTTGCAGCGTCTCATCGGCTGGCTTTTGCCAGGCATCGGTCAAAAATGGGCTTCCGTCGATATTGGTAATGGCCGTCGTGATGCGCGCCTGCAAGTCTTGCAGGTAGCGGCTAACCGCCTCGGTGCGCGGGGTCTCGATGGCCAACACGGTCATGCTGGTGTACCTTTGATGGCCCGGTGGCCGATGTCCTTGCGATATTGCATGCCATCAAAGCGAATCCCGAGCGCCACTTCGTAGGCCCGCTGCTGCGCCTGGCGCACATTGTCAGCCAGCGCCGTCACACACAGCACCCGTCCACCCGACGTGACAATCGCACCGTCCTGCAGGGCCGTGCCGGCATGGAACACCACGGCATCCTCTTCATCCTTGGGCAGACCACGGATGAGGTCGCCCTTGCGCGGCTGCAATGGGTAACCGTGCGCTGCCATCACCACGCCCAGCGCCGTGCGACGATCCCACTGCAACTCAATCTGATCGAGCTTGCCGTGCGGCCCCGGTTCGGTCGCGGCCAGCAGCACATCGAGCAGATCCGACTTGAGCCGCAGCAAAATCGGCTGTGTTTCGGGGTCGCCCAGGCGGCAGTTGAATTCCAGTGTTTTCGGATGACCGTTTTCGCCGATCATCAGCCCGGCATACAAAAAGCCGGTGTAAGGAATGCCGTCTTTCTCCATACCCCGAATGGTCGGCAAAATGATCTCGCGCATGGTGCGGGCATGCACGTCAGGCGTCACCACCGGCGCCGGTGAATAGGCGCCCATGCCGCCGGTGTTGGGACCCAAATCGCCATCCAGCAAACGCTTGTGGTCCTGGCTGGTGGCCAGTGGCAACACATTTTTACCATCCACCAGCACCATAAAGCTGGCCTCTTCGCCCACCAAAAACTCTTCAATGACCACGCGCGGCAGCACTTGGCCATCCCGGTCCGGGTCAGGGCTCACAGGCAGTGCCTTGTCGCCCAGCATGAAATCAACCGCCTCGTGCGCCTGCGCCAGGCTCAACGCCACCACCACGCCCTTGCCAGCGGCCAGCCCGTCGGCTTTGACCACAATCGGGGCGCCCTTTTGATCAACGTAGGCATGCGCCGCAACAGCATCCGAAAAAGTCTCGTAATCCGCCGTGGGAATGCCGTGGCGTTTCATGAACGCTTTGGAGAAAGCCTTGGAACTCTCCAGTTGAGCCGCAGCCTGGGTCGGTCCAAACACGCGCAGGCCGTGTGCGCGAAACTCATCCACCACACCCGCAGCCAGCGGCCCCTCCGGCCCAACGACTGTGAGCGCCATGTTTTTAGTCACTGCCCAGGCCCGTAGTGCCTGAACGTCCGTGATTTTGACGTTCTCAAATCGCTTGTCCAGGGCGGTGCCAGCGTTACCCGGCGCAACAAAAACCTTCTGCACCTTGGGTGACTGAGCCAGCTTCCAGGCCAGCGCATGCTCACGCCCACCGCCGCCAATGACCAGAACATTCATAGTGCTTCGCTGTCAATCTCGGCGTTGTGATAAATGGCTTGTACGTCGTCAAGCTCTTCGAGTACATCAAGCAGCCGCTGCATACGTACCGCCTCATCGCCGGTGAGTTCAATCGGGTTTTCGGCGCGCATCGTCACATCGGCCACCTCGGGCTTCAGGCCAGCGGCTTGCAGGGCGTTCTTGACCGCCTCAAAATCAGGGTAGGCGGTCAGCACCTCGATCGCGCCATCATCATCGCTAATGACATCTTCGGCACCGGCTTCAAGGGCTACTTCCATCACCTTTTCCTCATTCGTGTCCGGCGCGAAAATCAACTGACCGCAATGCCTGAACTGGAACGCCACCGAGCCCTCGGCGCCCATATTACCGCCGTATTTGGCGAAAGCGTGTCGCACTTCGGCCACCGTGCGCACCTTGTTGTCAGTCATGGTGTCCACCAGGATCGCCGCGCCGCCAATGCCATAGCCTTCGTAACGAATCTCTTCGTAACTGATGCCTTCAGCGTTGCCGGTCGCCTTGTCGATGTTGTACTTGATGCGGTCAGCGGGCATATTGGCGGCTTTGGCTCGATCCACCGCCAGGCGCAGGCGCGGGTTGGTGCCCAGATCGCCGCCACCGGCGCGCGCCGCCACCGTGATTTCACGAATGATGCGGGTCCAGATCTTGCCCCGCTTCTCGTCCTGCCGACCTTTACGGTGTTGAATATTGGCCCATTTACTGTGTCCTGACACGGGAAATCCTTTAAAAGTTCGTTACGCTATCGGCTCAACTTATATTGTCGATTGTACTTTTGAGAAACTCATGTCTGATCCGATCCTCATCGCACAGCACGGCGCCACCTCCTGTTTCCTGTCGCCCGACAAGGCCAACCGGCACGGCCTCATCACCGGAGCCACCGGCACCGGCAAAACCATCACCCTGCAAACCATGGCCGAGCGCTTTTCAAAAATTGGCGTGCCGGTCTTCATGGCTGACGTGAAAGGCGACCTGACGGGTATTTCACAGCCTGGAGTATTAGGAGAGAAACTGGCCAAAGTCCTTAAAGACAGGTCGCTGCCCGCTCCTGAATTTGCCGCATCACCGTGCACGCTGTGGGACGTGTTTGGTGAGCAGGGGCATCCGGTGCGGGCGACCGTGAGCGACCTCGGGCCGTTGCTGCTGGCGCGCATGCTCAACCTTAACGAGACCCAGGCCGGTGTGCTGCAACTGGTTTTTAAAATTGCCGATGATGGCGGCTTGCTGCTGCTGGACATGAAAGACCTGCGCGCCATGTGCCAGTGGGTCGGCGACAACGCCTGCGAATTCACCACCGAATACGGCAACATCAGTGCCGCCAGCATCGGCGCCATCCAGCGCGGATTGATGCAAATTGAGGCTCAGGGCGGCAACCAGTTCTTTGGCGAGCCGATGCTCAATATCGACGACTTCATGCAAACCGACGCCAATGGTCGTGGCGTCGTCAACGTGCTGGCCGCTGACAAACTGATGAACGCGCCCCGGCTGTATGCTACCTTCCTGCTGTGGCTGCTGAGCGAATTGTTCGAGAACCTGCCCGAGGTGGGT
>JADGRK010000105.1 GCA_017880985.1 Rhodoferax sp.
CTGGCCAAACTCTCTGGCGGTGTGGCGCTGGTCAAGGTCGGTGCCGCGACCGAAACCGAACTCAAGGAACTCAAGCTGCGCGTCGAGGATGCCCTGCACGCCACACGTGCGGCGGTAGAGGAGGGCCTGGTGCCAGGCGGTGGCGTGGCTTTGCTGCGCGCCCGCAAGGCATTGAAGGAGATGCACCTGTGTACACTGGACGAAGACTCCGGTGTGAAGATCGTCATACGGGCGCTGGAGGAGCCGCTGCGCCGCATTGTGCTTAACGCGGCAGAGGAGCCCTCGATCGTTGTGCACCGGGTGGAAGAATCGTCAGAGCGGGCCTTTGGCTACAACGCCGCCACCGGCGAGTACGGCGACCTGCTGCTCATGGGCGTCATCGACCCGGCCAAGGTCACGCGTCTGGCGCTGCAAAACGCCGGCTCCATCGCCAGCCTGATACTGACGACAGACTGCATGATTGCGACAGCGACCAAAGCTCGCCCGACTTCGGATACAGCGTCCTCGGAGAGCAATTTCCCCTGAGTCGGGGCCGCACGCGCGCGCAGAGAGGCCATGCGGTGACGCATATCAGAACACTTCATTGATCGAGGTCAAATCATCCCGAAATGAGTGCGGCCCGCAGACGCTGGGGCTAGGTGCTGCCGCATCACTGTGTTAGATTGCACTCATGCGTGGTTGGTGCAAAGGCTGTGTGGTAATCTGCATAGTGTGTACCGCACCAGATCTTTCGCGGAAACGAGGGACTTTCATGACTGAGCAACACATTGCCGTTGTCGATGATGCGCCCGACATTACCAGGCTCTTGGCCAACTATTTGGGTGGGAACGGTTTTCGCGTGACCGAATGTTTGGGGGGAACGGCACTGATGGCGCTGATGCGCACAGATCCACCAGACTTGGTGCTGCTGGATGTGGGCCTCCCTGGTGACGACGGGCTGGTCATTGCGCGGCGCTTGCGCGAGCATTGGCAGACCTCCATCATTTTGGTGACAGGTCGTAGTGAACCGGTGGACAAGGTCGTGGGGCTGGAAATCGGCGCCGATGACTATATAACCAAACCCTTTGATCTGCGCGAGTTGCTGGCGCGCGTCAAGGCGGTGTTACGTCGCTCATCACAAAATCTTCATCCCTCAGGTCAGCTTGGCAACGATGCAGCACCGCCCGCTGACCGACTCCACTTTGCAGGCTGGGTACTGGACTGTGGCGGCCGACGCCTGCTCGCATCCGATGGGGCCGAAGTGAGTCTGACCACGGGCGAGTTTGAACTTCTTCGCGTCTTCGCGAAGCATCCGGGACGTGTCTTGTCTCGGGATTTCCTGCTGGAGAGCACCCGCGGACGTGATGCGGCGCCGTTTGACCGGGCCGTGGATGTACTGGTAGGCCGACTGCGCAAGAAGATCGAGCCCACGTCCAGCCACCCGCAAATACTCAAATCAGTACGCAGCGCGGGCTATATTTTTGTACCGGCCGTCTCCGTTCAGGGGTGAGCGAAGCTGAATGGGGCGAAACATGCCACTGAATTCTGATGATGTCCCGGACGAGGAGCGGCCTGCACAGGTTGTCGCCTCGGTCGAGCACCCGGTTCGTACCGCCGGTGCAATACGTCAGGCACACTTCTACAAGCAGCTCTCAGCACTGGCCAGGCAGGCGGTGGATCTCACAGACCCGCAGGAATTGCTGCAACGCGCCCCGGCTCTGGTGGCGCAGGCGCTGGACTGCGACGGTGCGCTGGTGTACCTGCTGGAGCCGAACCACCTTGAACTCAGGATAGTCAGCACCTTTGGTCAGACCGCCGGGCTAAACCCCGGAGAATTTGTGGCCAACCGGGTCGATGTCCCCCCCGGCTTTGTGCTGGCAAGTCGCCGCCCCGTGGTCGTCCCTGATTGGTCCCGAGAGGACCGGTTTGCAGCACCGGCGGGGGCGCCACAACTGGGGCTGAAAAGCGGACTCGGGGTGCCGCTGTTTGACCGGGGCCAGGCGGTGGGTGTGCTGAGCGTGGGATCGACCCAAATCAATCATTTCGGGGCGGGTGAGCAGGAGTTTCTGGAGGCCGCGGCGAGTGTCCTGGCGACCAGCTTGCAGCGGGCACAGGTCGAAGCGCAGCTCCGCCAGGCCCACAAAATGGAATGTGTGGGCAATCTCACAGGGGGGATTGCGCACGATTTCAACAACCTGTTGACAGTAATTCTGGGAAATCTACAGATGGCGCAAGAGCATCTGAAGGCGCGCGAAGATGGGCACGGACTCGAACTCCTGCAAGCAGCCATCGGCGCGAGTCGGCGCGCTGCCGATCTGACCGGCAAGCTACTGGCTTTTTCCCGGCGGCAAATGCTGGTTCCAAGCCGTGTCCCCTTGGGCGATCTGCTTCCTTCACTGGCGGATTTGCTGCGTCGTACGCTGGGTGAAAAGATCTCCATTTTGGTCGAGGTTGCACCAGGCTGCCCGCCCTGTCTGGCGGACCGGGTGCAACTGGAGTCAGCTTTGCTCAACATTGCCATCAATGCACGTGACGCCATGCCTGAAGGGGGTACCCTGAGCTTCTCGTGCAGCGTGTCTCAAGGGCCAGTTGTGGATTTGCCCCAAGTCGCCCCCGACGGCCCGGTTACAAGATCTTCCTGGGTCCGCATCCGGGTCACGGATACCGGTTTTGGGATGAGCGAAGCGGTACGGGAGCGGGCGTTTGAACCTTTTTTTACCACCAAGGACGCGGGGCGGGGTACCGGACTGGGACTGAGCTCTGTTTATGGGTTCGTGCGGCAATCCAGTGGCGACATTGCTCTGGAGAGCGTGCCGGGGACCGGTACCACGGTCACCATGCTGCTGCCAGCCGCGGATGACGATGATGCTGCGCTGGCGGCGCTTCCTCCCGGAAACACTTCTCTCCTTGCAGGCTTGCGAGTGCTGTTGGTGGAGGACGATGCGGAGGTGCGCGACTTGGTGCAGCAATTTCTGGAATCCTTCAAATGCCATGTATCAGCCCACGCCAGTGCGGCGTCAGCGTGGGCCGATCTGTGTGAAAACGGTGCCTTTGGTCTGCTCATAACGGACATTGAGTTGGGTACCGGCATGAAAGGCACAGAGTTTGCGCGTCGTGCCAAGCTGCGGTTCCCGGATCTGCCGGTGTTGCTCAATTCGGGTTATTCAAACTACCTGAGTGACGAGCGCCGCGAGGCACCGGGACGCTGGCCCCTGTTAAGAAAACCGTTCAGCAAGGAAGCGCTGGCCGAGGCCGTGGCACGCGCCTTGGGCGCCGACATCTGACCTCGCTGCCCACCTCAACTGTCAATGCAGGAAAGTTGTATCGGGCTCGGCACTGTTCTGGATGAAATCGCGCAGGCTCTCCAACTTCGGGATGCTGATGTCGCGCCTGCCCTTTTCATGAAACTCGATCACACCGCAACGGGCCAGACGTGAAAGTGCGCGACTCACAGACTCCAGCGTGAGGCCAAGATAGTGGCCCATATCAGCCCGTGTCATGTGCACGTTGATCTGATCGGTTCTCATGCCACGTTCGGCCAGCGCTTGCGCCCACCATAGCAGAAAGTCCGCTACCCGGGCGTCTGCTGCCAGCGTGCCCATGGACAGCATAGCGTTGCGGCTGACCTCCAACTGCTCACTCATGGCGGCAAGCAACACGCGCAGCACCATCGGTTCGGTGGTGCTGGCCCGCTGCAAAGTGTCGTAGTCCAGGGTCCACACTTCACCATAGTCCAGCGAAATGGCAGAACAACCGTAGTGGCCGCCGAGAATGCCGTCAAAGCCCAGCCAGTCGCCTTTGAAATAAAGGCCGGCCGGCTGCTCGCGCCCGTCCGCAGTCAGGTTCATGATCATGAACAGCCCCGAGTTGACCAGATACAGCTTGTCAAAGGGTTGGCCGCACAGATAGACACGCTCACCGGGCCGCACTCGGCGCCGTCCAAAGGCAACGCATTGCTCCACCAGGCTCAGGGATTGCTGCCAGAGGCGCTGGGGCCCGGCAGCGTCGCGAACCGGTGCATAGGTCTCTGAGCAGGAAAGGGGAGTCCGTGATGCAAAGTCACGTGCGCGAACAGTAGGGGGTTGCGGAGGTAACCCCTGACGGCCGTTGAAGGCCTGGTAAGCATGCGATTGCTGCGGGTTTGAAGGCAGTGTCATCGGGTTCTCCTGGTTGAGTCTGTCATTGGTCTGCGGTTGATCCATACAAGCCCGTCGTCACCAAGCTGCCGTGGTCACCTTCGAGCAACCGCAACTGCATCTACCGGGCATGGTCTTAAGGGTAGGCATGCTGGGTAAACGGATTTGCACGCGCAGTCGGCCCCAAGGGCAGGTTATGTAACACTGTGTAAACGTCATGTTGCTGGCTGGAACGCAGTGTGGTTGCGGTTCGGTCGGCTGCCGCTGCTCAGTTGATTTTTCTCAACATGGTCTATTGCGTCCTGCTTATTCTGAGGCTGCCCGTGTGTTGTGGCATTTGCAAGGAGCAACTATGAAGACCGATGCGGATTTGAAAAGGGATGTGTTTACGGAACTGTCGTGGGATCCGCTCATCCCTGAGACAAGAGTCGGTGTCACGGTGAGCGAGGGTGTTGTGACCTTGACCGGACACCTCGATACCTACGCACAAAAAGTCGCGGTCAAACGTGCGGTAGAGCGTGTCGGCGGCGTCAAGGCAATTGCGATGGAACTCGATGTCATCCCTCTGGGGATTCACCAACGCAGCGACACTGAAATCGCCGCCGCCGTGGAACACGCCCTGAGTTGGAGCACCTCAGTGCCGGCCGACCTGATCAAGGTGACGGTGGAAAAAGGTTGGGTGACGCTCGAGGGCGAAGTCGAGTGGAATTATCAGCGTCGGGCAGTGGAACGCATGATCCGTCCGCTCAAGGGGGTGGTGGGTATCAGTGACAACATCCGGCTCAAGACGCTGCCGGTTCCTGTCAACCTTGCGAACCGGATTCAGGACGCATTGACTCGCCAGGCGGTGCGTGAAGCCAAACGGATCGAAATCTCGGTGGATGGCAGCGTTGTGACGCTGCATGGGCACGTGCACTCCTGGGCGGAGCGAAGTGCGATTGAAGGGGCTTCATGGTCAGCACCCGGTGTGAGTCGCGTCAATAACCAGGTAGAGATTGAGGCATAGCGCGCAACCTGTTTGCCATGTTGATCAGATCAGGCAGATACCGAGAGAGCAGATGATGGCGACACAACTCAGGGATTTTGCGACCTCGATAGTGGCAGTAGTCGAACCCGAAACCAATGCACTGACCGTGGCCCGACTCATGCGGCAACATCACGTTGGCGCGGTGGTGGTAGTGGAGGCGCAGGAGAGGAGCCGACCGGTCGGCATCGTGACCGATCGGGATCTGGTACTTGAGTTGATCGCGGAAGGCCTGGACCCGGCCGTGTTTACTGCGGGTGACATCATGTCCATCAATCCGGTACTGGCCAGCCCCGGGATGGATGCGATGGATGCGGTGCAACTCATGAGCGCACACCGGTTGCGCCGCCTGATCATCGCGGACGAAGCGGACCGGCTGGTGGGCATTGTCACGATGGAGGACGTGCTTGAACTGCTGACCCGTGAACTGGCGAATCTTGCAACCGGGGTTGTAGGAGCCAGAGATCGGGAAGTCAGCGAGAGGGGAAAGGTCTATGGAGAGACCATCGGTCATCCACAAGACCGCGTCTGATCTTCGCCTGCCACCCAATTGGAACAACTACGAGGGTGAGCGTAGCGTTGACGTGTGGGATGTTGCACGGCGCGCGCTACAGGGCCTGCCAGGGGGTGGCCTGAATATTGGCTTCGAAGCGGTTGACCGGCATGCCGCAAGCGCGCTGCGAGACCGGACCGCGTTGCGCTTTATCTCGCGCAGCTCGCCCGCCATCGATCTGAGCTACGGCGAGCTGGCGCGGCAAACGAATCGCTTTGCCAATATGTTGCGGGGCTTGAGTGTGGGCCAAGGCGACCGGCTGTTCGTATTGGCCGGGCGCATTCCCGAGCTGTACGTGGCGGTACTGGGGGCGCTGAAGAATGGCACGGTGGTGACGCCGATGTTTTCGGCCTTCGGCCCGGAGCCTATCGCTACCCGCATCAACCTTGGGGCAGGCCAGGTGCTGGTGACCACCGACGTACTCTACAAACGCAAGGTAAAGCAAATGCGCGAGCAGATGCCCACGCTGCGCCACGTGCTGCTGGTGGCCGAGGACGGCGGCATCACCAACGAACCGGACACGCTGGATTGGGTCACCTTGATGGCGTCGGCGCCGGACGCATTCAACACGGTAGACACACAGCCCGACGATCCGGCATTGCTGCATTTCACCAGCGGCACCACCGGCACGCCCAAAGGCGCGCTGCACGTGCATGGTGCGGTCGTCACCCACTTTTGCACCGGGCGCTATGCGCTTGATCTGCATCCGCAGGATCGCTACTGGTGCACCGCCGACCCTGGCTGGGTGACGGGCACCTCCTACGGCATCATCGCGCCGCTGCTGCAAGGCGTGACTTCGCTGATCGACCGCGAGGAATTTGACGCCGAGCGCTGGTACAGCCTGTTAGAGCAGGAGCGCATCAGCGTCTGGTACACCGCGCCCACCGCCATCCGCATGCTGATGAAGTCCGGCCCGGAACTGGCGCGCCGACACAGCTACCCCGCGCTGCGCTTTGTCGCCAGTGTCGGCGAGCCGCTCAACCCTGAGGCTGTCTGGTGGGGCAAGGAGGTGCTGGGTCTGCCGATTCACGACAACTGGTGGCAAACCGAGACCGGCGGCATCATGATTGCCAACACCCCGGCCTTTGACATCAAACCGGGTTCGATGGGCCGGCCGCTGCCCGGCATCGAAGCCTGCATCGTTGAGCACTTGGAGGCCGAGGGCGAGCCGCCGCGGGTGCGCATCATCGACACACCTGATGTTGAAGGCGAGCTCGCGCTTAAAAGCGGCTGGCCGTCGATGTTTCGTGCTTACCTGAACAACGAAGCGCGTTATCGCAAGTGCTTTGCCGGCGATCTGTATCTGACGGGCGATCTGGCGCGGGTTGACGCCGATGGTTATTACTGGTTCGTGGGCCGCGCCGACGATGTCATCAAGTCCGCCGGCCACCTGATTGGCCCGTTCGAGGTCGAAAGCGTACTGATGGAGCACCCGGCGGTGGCCGAGGCCGGCGTGATCGGCAAGCCCGATCCGATAGTGGGTGAAGTGGTCAAGGCCTTTGTCTCGCTCAAGGACGGGTACCAGCCCGACGAGGCGCTGCGCATGGACATCATGGCGCATGCACGCAAGCGCCTCGGGGCGGCCGTGGCACCGAAGGAAATTGCCTTTCTGCCAACCTTGCCGCGCACCCGCAGCGGCAAGATCATGCGCCGTCTGCTCAAGGCGCGCGAACTGGGTCTGCCGGAAGGCGATACCTCGACACTGGAGGGCGGCGCGTGAGTGATTTTCAAGTGCCCGCACCGCCGACTGGCCCGGTGCCTTGGGACAAGGCATTTGCACTGGCTCTGCTGGCCGACATGCTGCGCATCCGCCGCATGGAGGAAAAGGCGGCCGAGCTGTACGGCCAGCAGAAGATTCGTGGCTTTCTGCACCTGTACATCGGTGAGGAAGCGGTGGCTACCGGTGCCCTGCGCGCACTGCAACCGGAAGACAACATCGTGGCCACCTACCGTGAGCATGGGCACGCACTGCTGCGCGGCCTCAAGATGGGTCCGATCATGGCCGAGATGTATGGCAAGCAGCAGGGCTGTTCGCGCGGGCGCGGCGGCTCGATGCACCTGTTCGACCGCGCCCATCGCTTTTTCGGCGGGCAGGCCATTGTCGG
>JADGRK010000106.1 GCA_017880985.1 Rhodoferax sp.
CAAGCTGGTCGAGGCCCAGCGCATCGAGCAGCGCACCCGCTTTGACCTGGAGATGCTCAGCGAGGTTGGCCACTGCAAGGGCATTGAGAACTATTCGCGCCATTTGAGCGGTTCCGCCCCCGGCGAGCCACCCGCCACACTGACCGACTACCTGCCCAAGGATGCGATCATGTTTCTGGATGAATCGCACGTGCTGATCGGCCAGTTTGGCGGCATGTACAACGGCGACCGTTCGCGCAAGACGACCTTGGTGGAATATGGTTTCAGGTTGCCGAGTGCGCTGGACAACCGGCCGCTCAAGTTTGAAGAATTTGAGGCCCGGATGCGTCAGGCCATTTTTGTCTCGGCCACGCCAGCCCAGTGGGAACGAGATCACGCGGGCCAGGTGGTGGAGCAGTTGGTGCGGCCCACCGGGTTGGTGGATCCCGAAGTCGAGGTGCGCCCCGCCGTCAGCCAGGTCGATGACGTATTGCAGGAAATCCGCATTCGCGTCGAAAAGCACGAGCGTGTGTTGATCACCACCCTGACCAAGCGCATGGCCGAGCAGCTGACCGACTATTTGAGCGAGAACGGTGTCAAAGTGCGCTACCTGCACAGCGACATTGACACGGTCGAGCGGGTCGAGATTTTGCGCGACCTGCGCCTGGGCACGTTTGATGTGCTGGTCGGGATCAACCTGCTGCGTGAGGGGCTGGATATTCCCGAGGTGTCACTGGTGGCGATTCTGGATGCCGATAAAGAGGGTTTCTTGCGCTCCGAGCGTTCACTGATTCAGACCATTGGCCGGGCCGCGCGCAACGTCGAGGGCCGCGCGATTTTGTATGCCGACAAGGTCACGGAGTCGATGAAAAGGGCAATTGGCGAGACCGAGCGGCGGCGCGTCAAACAGGTGGCGCATAACCTGGCGATGGGCATCACACCGCGCTCCATTGTCAAGCAGGTGAAGGACTTGATTGACGGGGTGTACAGTGAAAAAGCCGGCAGGGAAGCCGAAAAACTGGAACGCGAGGCGATGCAGCGCGCTCAGGTCGAAGACATGAGCGCGAAAGAAATTTCGCGAGAAATCAAACGACTGGAAAAATTGATGATGGAACACGCACGCAATCTGGAGTTCGAAAAAGCGGCCCACGTGCGCGATCAACTGGGCATTTTGAAGGAGCAGGCCTTTGGTGCGGCGGGTAGCGACAATGTGGCTGTTATTTCATCTAGTGGTAAAACTTTGTAAAGGCGTCTGGGCGGTCTGTTTACCCGAGTAAATTACTAGGTTTATTGTTATACTTGACTCTGGTAGTCAACTAACCACGACTGAAGGAGTTTGCGATGCGTCTCACTACAAAAGGCCGTTTTGCGGTCACCGCGATGATTGATCTGGGCTTGCGTCAGAGCAACGGCCCGGTTACTTTGGCTGCCATCAGCCAGCGCCAGCAGATTTCGCTGTCCTACCTGGAGCAGTTGTTTGGCAAGTTGCGTCGCAACGACCTGGTCGAGTCCACCCGTGGCCCGGGCGGTGGCTACACGTTGGCGCGCAATCCGGCCGACATCACGGTGGCCGACATTATTACCTCGGTGGATGAGCCGATTGATGCCACCCATTGTGCTGGCAAGGAAAATTGCCTTGGCGAGGGCGAGCGTTGCATGACGCACGACCTGTGGTCCGCGCTGAATGTGCGGATGGTGGAGTTTCTGGACTCCGTGACTCTGCAAAAGCTGGTCGATGATCAGTTGGCAAAAGGCTTCCAGGTGGAGGATAAACCCACGCTCAAGCGAGCCATATCGAGCATGCCGGTGGTCAAGCCGATCCGGATGAATGTGCCTAATTCCGTGTTCGCACTGGGCAATGCATTCTCCAAAATGTAATGCCAGCCAGTCGATAATCTAACCCCTTGAACACAGCAGCAACGAGCCCTTGATGGATACCACACCCCATTTCCCAATCTATATGGATTACAGCGCGACCAATCCGTGCGATCAGCGCGTCGTGGACGTCATGATTCCCTGGTTGCGCCAGCATTTTGGCAACCCGGCTTCGCGCAGTCATGCCTGGGGCTGGGAAGCCGAGGCCGCGGTGGAAAAAGCGCGCGAGGAAGTCGCCGCGCTGATCGGTGCCGACCCGCGCGAAATCGTCTGGACCTCGGGTGCGACCGAGTCCGACAACCTGGCGCTGAAGGGCGCTGCCCACTTTTACCAAAGCAAAGGCAAACACATCATCACCGTCAAGACCGAACATAAAGCGGTGCTCGACACATGTCGTGAGCTGGAGCGTCAGGGCTTTGCGGTGACCTATCTGGATGTGCAGGAAGATGGCTTGATCAATCTCGATGCCTTCAAGGCCGCCATTCGTCCTGACACCATTCTGGTCAGCGTCATGTTTGTCAACAATGAGATTGGTGTCATTCAGGACATTGCTGCGATTGGCACCATTTGCCGCGAAAAGGGCATTATTTTTCATGTCGATGCGGCTCAGGCCACTGGCCGGGTCGAGTTTGACTTGAGCCAGTTGCCAGTTGACTTGATGAGCCTGACCGCGCATAAAACCTATGGCCCCAAGGGCATTGGTGCCCTGTTCGTGCGCCGCAAGCCGCGCGTGCGCATTGAGGCGCAAATGCACGGTGGCGGACATGAGCGCGGTATGCGTTCTGGCACCCTGCCGACGCACCAGATTGTCGGCATGGGTGAGGCGTACCGGATTGCCAAGGCTGAGATGGCGGGTGAAAACATCCGCATTCGCGCCCTGCACGACCGCATGCTGGCCGGTCTGAAAGACGTCGAACAGGTGTTCGTCAATGGCCACCTTGAAAAACGTGTGCCACACAATTTGAATATGAGCTTTAACTACGTGGAAGGCGAATCCTTGATCATGGGGATCAAGGGGCTGGCAGTTTCCAGTGGTTCGGCCTGCACCTCGGCGTCTCTTGAACCCAGCTATGTGCTGCGCGCCCTGGGCCGCAGCGACGAGCTGGCGCACAGCAGTCTGCGCATGACGATTGGACGTTGGACCACGGAAGAAGAAATTGATTACGCGGTGGATAGCATCAAAGTCAACGTGGCGAAACTGCGTGAGTTGAGTCCGCTGTGGGACATGTACAAAGAAGGTATCGATATAAGCACGATCCAGTGGGCGGCCCACTGATGGTTTGGCAGTTACTTTGGTATTGACTGACTTAAAGAGGTAAACAAAATGGCATATTCAGAAAAGGTCGTTGACCACTACGAAAACCCGCGCAACGTTGGTTCGTTCGACAAGGGCGATGAATCGGTCGGTACCGGTATGGTGGGCGCGCCCGCTTGTGGCGATGTGATGAAGTTGCAGATCAAGGTCAATTCAGAGACCGGCGTGATTGAAGATGCACGCTTCAAAACCTATGGCTGCGGCTCGGCCATTGCCTCGTCGTCGTTGGTCACTGAGTGGGTTAAAGGCAAGACACTGGAGCAAGCTTCAGCCCTCAAAAATAGCGAGATCGCCGAAGAGTTGGCTCTGCCTCCGGTCAAAATACACTGCTCCATCCTGGCCGAAGATGCCATCAAGGCGGCAGTCAATGATTACCGACAGAAACACACCGCTACTCTGACGCAATAAACATGGCTGTTACGCTGACTGAAGCCGCCGCCCGGCACGTCACCCGTTACCTCACCAAACGTGGCAAGGGTGTGGGCGTTCGACTGGGCGTTAAAACCACGGGCTGCTCAGGCCTGGCCTACAAACTGGAGTACGTGGACGAGATTGAGCCCGAAGACCTGGTGTTTGAAGGCCACGGTGTCAAGGTGCTGATTGAGCCCAAAAGCTTTGCTTATCTTGATGGCACCGAGCTTGATTTTGTACGCGAAGGTCTCAACGAAGGCTTCAAGTTCAATAACCCACGAGAGCGTGATCGGTGCGGCTGCGGCGAGTCGTTTCGGGTGTGAATCTCCAATCCGACGATTTTGAGCTGTTTGGTCTGACGCCTCAATTTGCACAAGACCGCGCAGCGATCGACGCGCGCTGGAAGGATCTGCAGCGTGAAGCCCACCCCGACAAGTTTGCCGCGCAAGGGGCTGCCGCACAGCGCTTGGCGATGCAGTGGTCGGTGCGTATCAACGAAGCCTATCAGCGGCTGAAAGATCCGCTCAAGCGCGCCGCTTATCTGTGCGAGTTGAACGCCGCGCCGGTCAATGCCGAGAACAACACGGCGATGCCGGCCGAGTTTCTAATGCAGCAAATGGACTGGCGCGAGGCACTCGATGCTGCCAGCAGCCTTGCTGATCTGGATGATTTAGACCTCCAGGTCAAACAGGCTGTGCGTAATGTGCTACATAAATGTGAGCAACTTCTGGACCAACAGCAAGACTATCAACAGGCCGTGCAGCAGGTCAGGGCGCTGATGTTCATCGAGCGCTTTGAGCGCGATGTGCAAGCCCGCCTCGACCAGATGGACATCACAGAGCAGGGACAATAGCGTCTCATTCAGAACAAAATTACCATGGCGCTGCTACAAATTTCCGAACCCGGTCAAACCCCCAACCCGCACCAACGGCGCATTGCGGTCGGTATTGACTTGGGCACCACGCATTCACTGGTCGCCTCGGTGCGACATGGTGTCGCTGAATGTTTGCCAGACGCGCGGGGCCGTGTCATCTTGCCGTCGGTGGTTCGTTACCTCAAAGATGGCGGGCGGCAGATCGGCTTTGAGGCTCAAGCTGCGTTGGCCCTTGATCCTGAAAACAGCATTGCCTCGGTCAAGCGCTTCATGGGGCGCGGCGTGAACGATGTGGTCGGGCGGGAGAAGCTGCCGTACCGCTTTGTGGATCATCCCGGCATGCTCGGGTTGGAAACCGTGCAGGGTGAAAAATCACCGGTTGAGGTGAGTGCCGATATTTTGGCCACCTTGCGCTACCGCGCAGAAGACACGTTTGGTGACGATCTCTTTGGCGCCGTGATTACGGTGCCGGCCTATTTTGACGATGCACAGCGCCAAGCCACCAAGGACGCCGCCAAACTGGCTGGCCTCAACGTGCTGCGTCTCATCAATGAACCTACTGCAGCCGCTATTGCCTATGGGCTCGATAACGCCAGTGAAGGGGTTTATGCCATCTACGATCTGGGGGGTGGCACTTTTGACATCTCCATCTTGCGGCTCACAAAAGGTGTCTTTGAAGTGCTTGCTACGGGCGGCGATTCGGCCCTGGGAGGCGACGATTACGACCGCGCACTGGCTGATTGGGTCATGGCGCAGGCAGGCGTGCGGGCCAAAACGCCGCAAGATAAGGCCATCGCCATCATCGCAGCACGCGCTTGCAAGGAGGAGCTGTCGGCGGCGCATTGCGCCGAATGTCACGCCTGCATTGGTGGCGAGAACGTTCAATTTGAGGTGGTCAACCAGCAATTTGAAAAACTCACTGCCGATTTGACACAACGCACTATTCAAGCGGTGCGCAAGACACTTCGGGATGCCCATCTGGATAAAGACGAAGTCAAAGGCGTGGTGATGGTGGGCGGCTCCACCCGCATGCCGCAGATTCAGCGGGCGGTGGCTGTTTTTTTTGGCCGGACACCCCTGACCAACCTCAACCCGGATGAAGTTGTCGCGCTCGGTGCCGCCATTCAGGCCAACCAGTTGGCGGGCAACAACGCGGGTGGCGACCTGTTGTTGCTTGATGTGATTCCCCTGTCGCTCGGCATCGAGACCATGGGCGGCCTGGTCGAGCGCATTGTGCCGCGCAATGAGACCATTCCCACTGCCAAGGCGCAGGACTTCACGACCTACCGGGATGGGCAAACTGCTTTGGCACTGCATGTGGTGCAAGGCGAGCGCGACCTGGTGGCGGATTGCCGCAGCCTGGCTCGCTTTGAACTGCGTGGTATTCCACCGATGGCGGCCGGTGCGGCGCGCATCCGCGTCACCTTTACGGTCGATGCTGACGGACTTTTGACAGTCAGTGCCAAAGAGCAAGTCAGTGGTGTGGAGGCAAGGATTGATGTCAAGCCTTCGTATGGCCTGGGCGATGATCAGATCGCCAAAATGCTGCAAGACAGTTTTACGACGGCCGATGCAGACATGAAAGCGCGTGCGCTGGTCGAAGCACGGGTGGATGGCGACCGTATGCTGCTGGCGACGCAAGCTGCGCTTGATGCGGATGGTGATTTGTTGACTGACGCGAGCCGTGCCGGAATCGAGGCGTTGATGGCGGCAGTGCGCACCGCACGACCACTGGAAGATGCTGTTCTGATTGAAGCCGCCACCCAGGCGCTGGCCAAAGGCACGGAGGCATTCGCGGCGATGCGGATGAATCGCGGCATTCAGAAAGCGTTGGCTGGAAGAAATATCGCGACGGTTTGAACCCCGATTCAACGAGAAGACACATGCCCATCATCAAGATATTGCCGCATCCCGAGTATTGCCCGCAGGGCGCTGAGATATCGGCACCGGCTGGCACCTCCATTTGCGAAGCCATGCTGGACAACCACATCAACATTGAGCATGCTTGCGAAATGAGTTGCGCCTGCACCACCTGCCACGTCATTGTGCGTGAGGGGTTCGGGTCGCTCAATGAAGTGGATGAGAATGAAGAAGACCTGCTCGATCGGGCCTGGGGCCTGGAGCCCCGATCACGTTTGAGTTGTCAAGCCATTCTTGCGCAGCAGGATGTGGTGGTGGAGATTCCCAAATACTCCGTCAATCACGCCAAGGAGAATCATTAACCCCCACGCTTGCCACTTCGTGTGCTGCGCTGCCCCCCGAGGGGGCACATTTTCCCTTGGGGCGGCCCGGCGGGAAAACCACTTACCATTCCAATATGCGTCAAATATTTCTTGATACTGAAACCACCGGCTTGTCAGTCGAGACCGGCGACCGCGTGGTTGAAATTGGTTGTGTGGAACTGTTAAACCGCAAGTTGACCGGCAACAACAAACACATTTATCTAAATCCCGGCCGTGATAGCCACGAAGAGGCACTCAAGGTGCATGGGCTGACCACCGAATTCCTGCGCGACCAACCCAGGTTTGAAGACGTTGCGGACGATTTGCTGGCGTACCTGCGCGATGCTGAAGTGATTATTCATAACGCGGCATTTGATGTCGGTTTCTTGAACAAGGAGTTGGAGCTGACCGGACGCCCCCGGTTCCAGGAGTTCGTAGCGAGCGTGACTGACACACTGGCCATGGCCAAGGAAATGTTTCCCGGCAAGCGCAATTCTCTGGACGCATTATGCGGTCGCCTTGGGGTTGACAATTCAGCTCGAACCCTGCATGGCGCGTTGCTGGATGCGGAGTTACTGGCCGACGTTTATATCAACCTGACGCGTGGGCAGGATGCCTTGCTGATCGATGTGGGATCGGCTGAAAGCACTGGGCGCAGCGTGGTGCAGATGGACCTGGCAAGTATTGAGCTGCCGGTGCTGCGCGCGAACGAGCAGGAGATCGCCTCCCATAAAGATGTTCTCGGTCAAATTGACAAGGCCAGTGGTGACAAGACAGTTTGGCGGAATCAGCTTGAAAGTAGGGCATAATCGCAGCCTTTCCTGAAGCCGATTCAGGGCGGTTAGCTCAGGGGTAGAGCACAGCATTCACACTGCTGGGGTCGGAGGTTCGAAGCCTCCACCGCCCACCAAATTCGTCAGCAGTTATCGGCGATTGAATGAAGGGCAGGGTCGATTTGCGCGAAGGTTGCTCCTGTGTGAACAGGGTTCGATGATGGAACTCTGCACTGATCCACCATATTGTTTCGCGCGCCAATGATTAACTTCTCACCAAAGCGCCGAGTCCCGCATATCAGTCAGCCGCCTGCGATGTAGATTGCGCAGTCTAAGTCCCAC
>JADGRK010000107.1 GCA_017880985.1 Rhodoferax sp.
GGAAACGCCGGTGCCCAGGCGAGCGCACAAAATTTTCCGAACAAGCCGATTCATATCATCGTGACCTTCAGCAGCGGCGGCGCGCCCGACATCATCGCGCGCCTGATCGGTGATCGCATGAGCGCCGAGTGGGGGCAATCGGTGATCATCGACAACAAACCCGGCGCCGGCGGCAACATCGGCGCCGATTTCGTCGCCAAGTCGGCACCGGACGGCTACAACATCGTGGTCGGCACGGTCGGCACCCATTCGATCAACGGCGCCTTGTATCCGAAAATGCCGTACGACATGGTCAAGGACTTTTCGCCGATCACGCTGCTGGCCACCACGCCCAACATGTTGGTAGTGCATAACGATGTGCCAGCCAAGAACCTAAAGGAATTCATCGAGCTCGGCAAGAAAGAAGGCAAGATGAGCTTCGCCTCCTCCGGTTCCGGCACGTCGATCCATGTGTCCGGCGAACTGTTCAAGTCCGTCACCGGCATCGAGATGACGCATATCCCGTATAAGGGCCGCGCCAGCGCGATTCCGGATTTGTTGGGCGGTCGGGTAACGATGATGTTCGATAACATGCCGTCCAGCCTGCCGCTGGTCAGGGAAGGCAAGCTGCGCGCGCTCGGCGTCACCAGCCTCAAGCGCGCAGCCGCCACACCGGACATCCCGACGCTGGCCGAAGCCGGCTTGCCGGGTTTCGAAGCGGTGTCCTGGTTTGCGATGTTCGCGCCGGCCAATACCCCGAAGACTATCGTCACCAAGCTACAACTCGAGATCGCCAAAATCCTGAAGTCGCCCGACATCTCCAAGCGCCTGCTCGACCTCGGCCTGGAGCCGATCGGCTCGACTCCGGAAGAATTGGCGGCATACCAGCGCAGCGAGATCGTCAAGTGGGCCAAGGTGGTCAAGGATTCCGGCGCCAAGCTCGAATGAGGATGGGCCGTTGCATGAATAATGAAAAAGATAACCACAAGGACACCCGAACATGAATGGCGCCGACTACCTGTGCGACTCCCTGCTTGCCAACCAGATAGATGTTTGTTTTGCCAACCCAGGCACATCGGAAATGCATTTCGTCGCGGCGCTGGACCGCAAGCCGCAAATGCGTTGCGTATTGGGATTGTTCGAAGGCGTGATCACAGGTGCGGCCGACGGCTATGCCCGCATGGCCGAAAAACCGGCGGCAACGCTTCTGCATCTAGGGCCCGGCTTGGCCAACGGTCTGGCCAATATGCATAACGCCAAAAAAGCGCGAACGCCCATGATCAACGTGGTCGGCGACCACGCCTCGCACCATAGCTGCTACGACGCCCCACTGACAAGCGACGTGGAAGGCATAGCGCGCCCCATGTCCCATTGGGTAAAGCGCATGGCTACGCCGGCCGCGATAGGCCAGGACGTGGCCCAAGCCGTTGAGCAAGCCAGCCAGGCCCCCGGAAACATCTGCACGCTGATACTGCCCGCCGACACGGCCTGGACTGAACTCGAACACCAGGCCGAGCCCGTCCTGGCGAAACCCGCCGCTCGCCAGCAAACCTCGGCCGACGCGATAAAGGCAGCGGCGAAGGCCATCCGTTCCGGCAAACCAGCACTGTTGTTTCTGGGGGACGTAGCCCTGCGCGAAGACGCTCTGGAAATCGCCGGACGAATCCGCCAGCATTGTCAAGTCGACATATTGGCCGAAGGCTTCATTCGTCGCATGAGCCGCGGCGCCACACGCACCCCAATAGAAAAACTGCCCTACCCGGTAGACGCTGCCTGCGCGCGCCTGGCCCATGTCAAGCATCTCATATTGGTAGGTTCAAAAGCACCGGTGGCCTTTTTTGCTTATCCCAACAAGCCCAGTCTTTTGGCCCCAAACGAAGCCGAAATTATTACCCTAGCCTCCGCTGAACAGGATCTGACGCATGCCCTGCATGCCTTGGCCGACGAACTGGGAGTTCCCGCCAATACTCCCTCCTATCGCTTGCCGGAACCACGCGATACCTCGATACCCACGAATGGAACTCTGAATGGCAAAGCCATCAGCCAGATTCTGGCCAAATATCTGCCCGAAAACACCGTGCTGTGCGACGAATCGATTTCGGAGGGCCGAGATTTCATGCGCTACAGTCTGCAAGCCGCCCCGCATGACTATCTGCAGTTGACGGGTGGGGCCATCGGCTTGGGCCTGCCAATGGCAACGGGTGCTGCCATCGCCTGTCCGGATCGCAAAGTCATTTCCCTGCAAGCCGACGGCAGCGCCATGTACACCGTGCAAGCCCTCTGGACACAGGCGCGAGAAAGCCTGAACTGTCTGACAATCATCCTTGCCAACCGCAGCTACGCCACACTGCATGGGGAAATGCGGAACGTCGGTGTCACCCAACTGGGCAGCAACGCCAAACGCATGCTCGACCTTGATTTGCCTTATTTGCAATGGACTCAGCTGGCGCATGGCATGGGTGTGCCTGCCGTCAAAGTTGATTCGATAGAAACATTTACGCAGGCGCTGAGTAACGGTCTGCAAGCGCAAGGCCCCTGCCTGATTGAAGCGCTCATCTGAAGCAGATGCTTATCGATATAGTCCCCAGAACCCAGCATCACCACTGGAAAAAAGCGGTGCCGTCGCATTAATTTTTTTCCTTTAAGGTGTGCCCATGAAATCAGAACCGGTTCTGTTGCAATAAGCGTAAACGACAATCCAGCCCATGCTTGATTTCCGTATAAGTTCGATCAACAGCGCCTTGCGCAAGGTGCTCATTCGGCTCCACTATCCGCTTGAGGTGATGCTCACGTGCGTGCGCTGGTACGTGGCCTACCCGCTGAGTCTGCGCCACATCGAGGAAATGATGCAGGAGCGCGGCGTATTTGTCGACCACACCACGGTGCATCGATGGGCAATCAAAATGTTGCCGATGTTGGCCGCTGTTTTCCGGCGACGCAAACGACCCGTGGGTCGAAGCTGGAGGATGGACGAGACCTATATCAAAGTGGCCGGTCAGTGGAAGTACCTCTACCGCGCGGTTGACCGCGCAGGCGATACGGTTGACTTTCTTCTCACTGCCAAGCGCGATCTGCCCGCGGCACGGCGGTTTCTGGAGCGCGCCATCGACCTGCATGACTTGCCCGAAAAGATCACCATCGACAAGAGCGGCGCCAACACGGCCGCCATTGAAAGTGTCAAGGCCGACGCCTGCGTTGACATCCTGATGCGCCAGAATAAATATCTCAAGAACATCGTCGAACAGGATCACCGTGCCATCAAACGGGTTACGCGACCGATGCTGGGTTTCAAGTCCTTTTTGACCGCTCGAATCATCGTCGCCGGAATCGAGACCATGCACATGATTCGCAAGGGGCAGCTGGACTGTCCCGCCGGATCAACGGCGTCGGCAGCAGACCAGTTCTATGGACTGGCCTTCTGATCAGATGAGCGCCAACGAGCTTCTTCGCGACCACCAGTCCTTAATGCAACAAAACCCGACGCGCTCAGTCCGCCCTTCGGCGTCAACCAAATGTGCCTCGATGATCATCTTCATTGTTTGCCTCAATCGTGTGTGCTGAGGTCCGTATTTTCGCGCCGGCTCAACCCGTTTGGTTTGCCCCCACTTTGGCCCGCTCTCGCTGTTGCGACGCGATCAAGGCATTACTGCACAGTTCCAAGGCTGTGCAGATTCACTGGCCTACACCTTCATGTCGGCCTTGCCTTCAACTTCCGGCGCCCTGACCAGCAGCACCGGCACAGGCGCCATTCGTACGATCTGCTCTGCGTCACTGCCTAACAACACACGCCCCACGCCGCGCCGGCCGTGGGTGCCGATCACGATAAGGTCGGCGTTCCAGGCCTTTGCCTGCTCGATAACGGTTTCCGATACGCGGGGCAACAAACTGTCGAAGAGAAAGGTGTCAACCTTGACGCCGCTGGCTGCGACACGGGTTCTGGCCTGCTCGAGAATCTGTTCGCCGACCTCCTTCTTCCGAGGAGGCACCTCATCGGCATAGTAAGCAGAAGGCAATAAGCCGGTGGTCATGGTCAACGCGTCTACAACGTGAATGAGGCGCAAACTCGCGCCTGTGAGCTTGGCCAGCTTGATGGCCTCCTCCAGCCCAAAGGTAGACGTTGCACTGCCGTCGATGGGCACGAGAATACGCTGGTACATAACGGACCTCCGTCGGTAACATTGACTTGGAACTGGGCCAGTGTCGGCCCATGGGGAACCTGTGCATTGACATTTATCAAGTCACTTCTAGCGTTCAAATGCATTGTGGATACCCTTGTAGAAGGATGCCGAATTGCCATGATGCACGATGCATCATTGACTGTTCATAAATGAGCGACCGGAGCGGGTCTTCGTCGCCTCGACTTGTCATGAATATCCATCAAGTCACCGTCAGCGACGCCCTCTCCAGCGTGTTTAGTTCGCCGCAGGGGCTGGCGTCGACCACTGCAACGGCAAGGATCGCCGAATACGGTCCGAACCGGGTCGAACCGTTGCCGCGTGAGCATTGGCTGCTTTGCCTGTTAAGGGAATTCACAAGTCTGTTTTCAATCATTCTTTGGTTGGCAGCGGGATTGGCGTTTCTGGCAGACTGGTACGATCCAGAGCAGGGCATGGCGCGGGTTGGTGTGGCTGTCATTGCTGTGATCATTCTTAGTGGTCTGTTCTCCTTCTGGCAGGAAGCCCGCGTCGAGCGCACGCTGGCAGCGCTGCAGGGTATGCTGCCTCGACAGGTCACGGCACTACGGGATGGCGTTGCACAGACCCTGCCGGCAGAGCAACTGGTACCTGGGGATGTCATCCTTCTCGGTCAAGGGGACAACGTGCCAGCGGATTGCCGCCTGATCGAGGCTTTCGGGGTGCGCGTGAATCGCGCTACGGTAACAGGCGAGTCCCACCCGCAGAGCTGCGATGCGGCACCGTCCAGCTCAGAAAGCCACCTGGACAGTCGCAACATTGTTCTTGCCGGCACATCTTTGGTCGCGGGCCGGGGGCGGGCGGTTGTGTTTGCGACCGGCGCCCATACGGAGTTCGGAAAAATTGCCAAACTCACCCAGTTCGGCAGCGAAGCAGATTCACCCTTGCGCCGGGAGATTGCCCACCTGAGCCGTTTCATTGCCTTTCTCGCGCTGACGATCGGGGCGGTTTTTTTCGCCATCGGCAGCGTGATCGGCGTGAGCTTCTGGCGGGACACGATACTTTCCCTGGGCATCATCATCGCCTTGGTACCGGAGGGCTTGCTGCCGACTCTCACGCTCTCTTTGGTTCTTGCGGCCCAGCGGCTAGCCCGCCGCAACGTGTTGATCCGCCATTTGCCGTCCGTGGAAACGCTCGGTTCGGTCACGGTCATTTGCACGGACAAGACGGGAACTCTGACCGAGAACCGCATGCGCGCCCAGCGTGTTCTCCTGGACCTGCGGCCCATAGAAGTTGAAACCCTGGCCAAAGACCCGGAGCTGATAAATCGCCATCAACTTTTCTTAAGAGTCGCCAGCTACTGCCAGGACCTCACCGAAACCATCCGCGATGGCCAGCGCGCCTTCAATGGCGACCCGCTGGACACTGCGTTGGTGGAGATGAGTGAGCGCCTTGGAGCCCAGCCTGCATCGCCGGTGCGCTGCGATGAATGGCCTTTTGACTCGGATCGCATGCGTCAGTCAGTGATCTACCCGGATGATGCTGGTCACATGCTCTACTGCAAGGGTGCGCTGGAAGCCGTGCTGCCACTATGTGTGTCGGTCATTCTTGCCGGCGAGGTCCGACCACTGGACGAATCGACCCGGGCAACGATCCTGTGCGCCCAAGAAGAAATGGCAGGGCAAGGCCTGCGTGTCATTGCCCTGGCCGCGCGACGTCTGCCTCCCGGCTGCCCGCGCGAAGCGCAGGAACAGGCTCTGACATTTTGCGGCTTGGTGGGGGTTGATGATCCGCCTCGGGCTGGGGTGGATGCCGCCATTGCCGCCTGCCATACGGCAGGCATCAAGGTCATCATGGTCACTGGCGACCTCCCCAGTACCGCTCTTGCCATTGCTCGTCAAATCGGTCTGACCCGCAGCAAGAACGTGAGCGTCATTGTCGGCACCCAACTGAGAAAGCTCTCTGCGGCCCAGTTGCAGCTCGCCCTGGATGCGCCGGAAATAATCTTCGCCCGCGTCGCCGCTGACCAGAAGCTGCGGATCGTCGAGTCTCTCAAGACCAAGGGCCATATCGTCGCTGTGACTGGCGATGGTGTGAACGATGCGCCTGCACTACGGGCAGCTCACATCGGCATCGGCATGGGCATTAGCGGCACTGACGTCGCGAAGGAAGCTGCTGACATGGTGCTGTTGGACGACAACTTCGTTAGTATCGTGGCGGCCATTGAAGAGGGACGGGCGTTGTTCCAAAACATACGGAAATTTCTAACCTACGTGTTCGTGCACAACGTGGCTGAGCTCATGCCCTCGCTGGCGTTTGCTTTGTTCGGGGTCCCTCTTGCGCTCACACCTGTGCAGGCGCTGGCCGTCGACATGGGTACGGATTCCCTCACGGCGCTCGCGCTCGGGGCCGAGCGGGGCGACAGCCAGGGGATGCGCCGCCCACCTCGCTCCCACCAGGAACACCTGATGAATGCAGTGCTTGGGGTGCGTGCCTACCTGTTCCTTGGTCTAATCGAGGCAGCCGCAGCGCTGGCGGCGTTCTTCTATGTTCTGCACGGGGGCGGCTGGCAGTACGGGACAGACCTGCCTGGTTCCGACCCGCTCTACCGCCAAGCCACCACGGCCTGTCTTGCCGCCATCGTGCTGCTGCAAATCGCCAACGTGTTTTTGTGCCGTAGCGCGGTACGCTCGATCTTCACCACGGGCCTCGGCGGCAACCCCTTGATGCTGTGGGGCATCTTGCTACAGGTGGTGTTGATCCTATTCATTGCCTACACGCCTTGGGGCAATGCCATGTTTGGCACAGCGCCGCTTCCAATAGAGGTGTGGCTGTTTCTGTTGCCTTGGGCGGTCGGGATGATCGCCCTGGAAGAACTGCGCAAATACTATGTGCGCTATCAACTCGCACGCAAACATGCCAATGCTGGTCTTCCTGATTAGCATTCCGAGCGCTGCTGAGGTGCCATTTAGGGCCGTCAAGCAAGCACATTGTCACCAGGCTAACAGTCCTAGCAGACTCGATACCAGGGAAAGACTGCTCCGGCCTATAGGAGCAGACGTTGGGAGACATATGCAGGAACGACGGGTTGTGGTCGAAAACGGGTGTAGTGATTATCGAAATCGACGCCACATTGTTGACGGGTTGGGACTGGGGTGAATGTCGGGTATCGAGCGAGTATTTAGGGCAACCCTATGTCGGCTCCCGCTGCTTCGGAGACGGTCAAAAATAGAAACTTCTCCAGCCAGATTTCACCTTACGTAACAGCGGCTACGAATTGGTGGCGAATTTGAGTAAAGCAGATATGCCAAGCACAAGGTAGATCGCCAACTCAAGAACTGAGAGTTTCCAAACGGCCCGAAGGGATAAAAACCATGCAATGCCTCGCTTCGTTTCTGCCGGCACAACCTTCACATTTGAATTGGCATTCATGTCTCAATCTCGTGGTTGCGGTGATCATGCTGCCGTCGGCCATCTGCACGAACAGCACGACTGCTCATCGGCAAGCAACATGACCTCTCGGGCGCCCGCGGGCTAGCACGCACCTGAGGCCCGCTGCTAGCCAGCCGTCAGGTTGTGGCCCCGCCGAATTGCGCCTCGTGCAATCGCCAATACGCGCCACGTCGTTCGATCAGCTGCGCGTGAGAGCCCTGCTCGACAACAT
>JADGRK010000108.1 GCA_017880985.1 Rhodoferax sp.
CCAGAGTCCGTTATCGCGACAGAACCAGTTCAGTGGTTCCGGCGCGAGCATACGCTTGCGTATGCCCTATCCAGGTCGCCAACGCTTTAAGACTGGCTTAATTGGTGTGCTCTACGATGACAATATCTTGGAAGTATCATGAAAATCTTTAATGCTTCTGCAGCAAAAACCAGAATTTTGGTGTGGCATGCGCCGGTACCGGTGTTTCGCTGGCTGCTGGCGCTGAGTTTCGTCGGGGGCCTATGTGACCGCAGAAACTGATCCCCGGCCGGCGGTCCACGTGACGCTGGGTTACACCATGGCCGGACTGGTGGCGCTGGGCTTTTGGTGGTTGCAATGGCAAAATCCGTCCACGCTCGCTGGCGGCGGCAGGGGCCTGACGTCACAAGACGTAAAGCACCGTCCGCACCCGCAGGACGATGATTAATGTGGCGTTGCGGTGTCGGCTGGCACACGGGTTGCCAAGTCGAAACAATGGCGAAACCTTTTTGGAGCTGATTGATGCGCATTTTGCTGGCTGAAGACGACCCCCTGCTGGGCGACGGACTGCGTGCGGGCTTGCGCCAGCTCGGTTTTCAGGTGGACTGGGTGCGCGACGGCGTGGCGGCCGAGCGCGAGCTGGCAAGCGGAGATTACGCGGCTGCCGTGCTCGACCTGGGGCTCCCGCTGAAGGACGGGATGGATGTCTTGCAAGCCCTGCGGGCGCGCAAAATCACGACCCCGGTATTGGTGCTGACCGCGCGTGACGCCGTGTCAGACCGCATCTGTGGCCTCGACCTGGGAGCCGACGACTACGTCATCAAACCAGTGGACTTGCATGAGCTGGGCGCGCGCCTGCGCTCGCTGGTGCGGCGCTCGGCCGGGCAGATGCAGGATACTTTGCAATCTGGCGCGGTGCTGCTCAACCCGTCAGCCCGGCAGGTCAGCCTGAACGGGCAGGAGGTGCTGCTTTCGACCCGTGAATTCGATTTGCTGCACGCCCTGATGCTCAATGCGGGCCGCGTGATGTCGCGCGAGCAACTTGAGCAGCAACTCTACAGTTGGGGCAATGAAGTGGAGAGCAATGCGATCGAGGTTCACATCCATCATTTGCGCCGCAAATTGAATCCTGATCTGATTCAGACGGTACGCGGCATTGGCTACACTTTGCAGCGCGGTGAAGCGTCGAGATGATGCCACTTCGCGGCCTGAAATCATTGCAGGCACGTCTGCTGGCACCGCTGCTGGCATTGCTGAGCGTGGTCTGGCTGGGTGCCGCATCCATGATCTGGTTTGATACCCGTCATGAACTCGATGAACTGCTTGATGGTCATTTGGCGCAGGCCGCCGCATTGCTGGTGATGCAGCAGGGCTCAGCGCATGAGACCGATCGGGCGCAAGAGGCGCCTATGCTGCACAAATACGAGCCCAAGGTGGCGTTTCAGGTGTTCCATGAAGGGCGACTGGTGATGCACTCGAGCAACACCGGTAGCACGCCGATATCCAGCCAGGCCGAGGGATTTTCAAGCGTGCAACTGGGCGACGATGCTCACTGGCGCGTTTTTGCGGCGCGCGGCAGTGAAAGCGATGTGCAGGTCTATGTGGGTGAGCAAACCGAGTCGCGTGACTCGATTCTTTGGGCGGTGTTGCAAGGTGTGCTGTTGCCCCTGATTCTGGCGCTGCCGCTGCTGGCGCTGCTCGGCTGGTGGGCCGTGCGCCAAGGCCTGGCACCGGTGCGCCAACTGGTCCAGTTGCTGGGCCGCAGAACACCGCAGGCACTCGAACCGCTGGAGTTGACCCACCTGCCGTCCGAGATGCAACCGATGGTGCAGGCGCTCAATGCATTGTTCCAGCGCATTGAGCAGATGATGATTTCGGAGCGCCGCTTCACGGCTGACGCAGCGCACGAGTTGCGCACACCGATTGCCGGCATCCGGGCCCAGGCGCAGGTGGCGTTGGGTGCTGGTGACGACGACGCGCAACGCGAACATGCCTTGCAGTCCACACTGGCGGGCTGTGATCGGGCCACGCGACTGGTCGAGCAATTGCTGACGCTGGCGCGCCTGGAAGCAGCGCCTGCCACGCCAGGCGCTGCTGGCGAGCGGCTGGATTTGAGCGCGCTGGCGCGCCGCGTCGCAGCCAACCTGGCACCCACCGCACTGGCGCGTCACCAACTACTCGAGCTCGACGCTGACGCGCCCGGCCCGGTGTCGGGAGATGAAACCCTGATCGGGGTGCTGCTGCGCAATCTGATTGACAACGCCCTGCGCTACAGCCCGGATCACGCGCAGGTCTGGGTCAGCGTGGCAGTTGAATCCGGGCAAACTGTTTTGCGCGTGCAAGACAGTGGCGCGGGCATGACCGAGCCCGAGATGGCACGCTTGGGTGAGCGCTTCTTCCGCGTACTCGGCAGCGAGCAGCCGGGCAGCGGATTGGGCTGGTCGATTGTCAAACGAATTGCTGCCGTGTTTGACGCCCAGGTCGAAGTGAGTCGTTCGGAGAAGCTGGGCGGGCTGGCAGTCACCGTGCGCTGGCCAGCGCATCAGACGGGATCAGCCACAACGGTGTAAACCCATCACCGGGCGAGCCTCGTAAAATCGGGTTCTTGTAAAACTTGCAAGACCAAATTTTTAAGGAATTACCTATGAGTCCTGAAGCTCCTTCCATGTCCGACCGCGACGGCAAAATCTGGATGGATGGCCAGATGGTCGAATGGCGCGACGCCAAAATTCACGTGCTCACGCATACGCTGCACTACGGCTGCGGTGTTTTCGAAGGCGTACGGGCCTATAACGCGGTCGGCGGCACGGCCATTTTCCGGCTTCAGGATCACACCGAGCGGCTCTTCAATAGCGCCAAGATTTTGCGCATGAAGATTCCGTTTAGCAAAGAAGAGGTGAGCCAGGCGCAACTGGCGGTTGTGCGCACCAACCATCTCGAAGGCGGTTATATCCGTCCGTTGAGCTGGATTGGCGACAAGAAGCTGGGCGTCAGTCCCAAGGGCAACACCATCCACCTGATGATCGCTGCCTGGCCGTGGGGCGCGTATCTGGGCGATGAAGGGATGAAGCGCGGTATCCGCGTCAAGACCAGCAGTTTTACCCGTCACCACGTCAACATCACCATGACACAGGCCAAGGCGGTGAGCAATTACAGCAACTCGATTCTGGCCAACCTGGAAGTGACTGACGATGGCTACGACGAAGCGCTGCTGCTCGACAGCAGCGGCTTTGTCTCTGAAGGCCCGGGCGAAAACATTTTTGTCATCAAGAACGGCGTCGTCTATACGCCCGATCTGTCCTCCGGTGCGCTCAATGGCATCACGCGCAACACCATCTTCCACATCGCCAAAGATATGGGTTTGGAAGTGGTCGAAAAACGCATCACCCGTGACGAGGTTTATATCTGCGACGAAGCCTTTTTTACCGGCACTGCCGCTGAGGTGACGCCGATTCGCGAGTTGGACCGCATCGAGCTGGGTTGTGGCTCGCGCGGCCCGATCACCGAAAAAATCCAGAGCGCATTCTTTGACATTGTCAATGGCCGCAACCCCAAATATGCCCATTGGTTAGCCAGAATATGAACCTTGCCGGACAGACCGCAGACTGCAAAGAGGCCAGCTCTGTCCTCAACCAAATCTGAAACCTTGCGGGACAGACCGCAGACTGCGAAGCAGGCCAGCTCTGTCCCCAACCATTTAGAGATGCCCATGAATAACTCCGTCGTCGAACTCCTCGCCAAAGACCTGAACCGCCAGGGTGGTGTGTTTTGTCCCAGCCCCAAGGCTGACATGAAAATCTGGAACAACCACCCCAAGGTGTATCTGGACCTGGCCCACACCGGTGAGGCCAAGTGCCCCTATTGCAGCACGGTCTATAAACTCAAGGCGGGTGAGCACTTCGCCGGGCACTAAAGAATTGGGGTCTGTCCCCCATTCTTTGATCATCGCACCCCAGTGGATTGGCGACGCGGTGATGACCGAGCCGCTGTTGCGCCGCCTGCATGCTCGCGGCGAGCGGCTCACGGTGGGCGCGTTGCCCTGGGTGGCGCCGGTGTACCGCTTGATGCCGCAAGTGGCCGAGGTGATTGAATTCCCGTTTGGCCATGGCGGCCTGCAGTTCAAGGCGCGTCGCCGCTTGGCGCAACAACTCGAAGGGCGGTTTGATAGCGCCTACATCTGTCCCAATTCCCTGAAAAGTGCCTTGTTGCCGTTTCTGGCCCGCATCCCGAAGCGAATCGGTTATCTGGGTGAGGCAAGAGTCGGCCTGCTGACGCATCGCCTGAAAAATCCGCCCAAAGGCAAACGCCCGCCAATGGTGGCGTTCTACTCGGCACTCAGCGGTGAGGCTGATGCAGCCGGTGACCGACCTCATCTGGGGCTGGATTTCAGCGAGATGGAAGCATCGCTTGCGTCCATCGGCTTGCAATCGGGCGGCTATTACGTGCTGGTGCCGGGTGCCGAGTTTGGCCCGGCCAAACGCTGGCCGGCAGCACATTTTGCCGAGCTGGCGGCGCGTCTTGAGGCACCCGTGATATTGCTGGGCTCGGCCAAAGAATTCGATCTGTGCCAACAAATCGCTGCGCCGGTGAACGCCTTGCAGCCCGGTAAGTGCCAAAATCTGGCCGGGAAAACCACGTTGATCCAGGCATTCAGTGCCATAGCCGCTGCCAAAAGCACGGTCAGCAACGATTCCGGCCTGATGCATGTCGCGGCCGCTCTAGGCGTGCCACAAGTCGCCATCTTTGGCTCCAGCAGTCCGCTGCACACGCCGCCCCTGAATGCCAAGGCCACAGTGCTGTGGCTCAAGAACGATGCAACGTATCAGCCGCCGCTGGACTGTGCGCCCTGTTTTGCGCGCGCCTGCCGACTCGGGCATACGCGCTGCCTGACCGATATCACGGCGCTTAGTGTGCTAGCATATTTATAGCTTATCAGGCACTGACAACCGGGGCTGGAGCCAAATTTTGCCGAAAAAAAAGCCACCCGAAAGTGGCTTTATAAAAGTTCCCGGAGGAACGTCGTTGGAACTTTGAATAATCAAAAGCTTGAACGCTTAGCCAGTCTGCCGGCTGAGCCCAACGCTTGAACACTGTGACAGCGATGGGTTGAACTTTATCCAGCATCAGACGCTCTCGCCATCCCCCATTTGGGGGATATTCAACATTTTTTCACTGAAAGATGTTGCATATTGGCAACTTTCAGGGCGTGCCGCCGGAAGCCAGGGGCAAGCGCAGCACAAAACAGGCACCCCCCTCGGGGCGGCTTTCGCAATGCACCGTGCCGCCATGGCGAAGTGCAATCGATTTGACCAATGCCAGACCGAGCCCGACACCGCCGTCGCGCTCGGTGGCACCGGGTAGGCGATAGAAGGGCTCAAAAATGCGCTCACGCAACTCAGGTGGCACGCCCGGGCCGCGGTCACAGACACTGATCAGCGCATGACTTTCGGTCCTGGTCAGTGTCACGGTGATCTCACCGGCGGCGTGGCGACGGGCATTCTCCAGCAGGTTACGCACCGCCCGGCGCAGTAACTTGGCAACCCCTTGCACCGGCAGGTCAGACCGGTCCGCCGCCGCGTCTGAGCCCGCCGGAGCACTGGCCAGTTGCACATCAAGCTCGGCATTGACGCGCGCACATTCCTCCGCCGCCAGGCCAATCAGGTCAACCGACTCGACCGTACCCATGTCCGCCTCACGGGCATCGAGCCGACTGGCGAGCAGAATTTCTTCAATCAACTGGTCGAGTTCGGCAATATTGCGCGAAATTTCGTTCTTGAAGGTCGAAGAAGACGAGGCGCCCATCAGCTCAATCCCCATGCGGATCCGGGTCAGCGGCGAGCGCAGTTCGTGCGAGGCATTGGCCAGCAAGGATTTTTGCGAAGCCAGCAACGCTTCCTGCGAATTGACCAGCGTCTCGATCCGCTCGGCCGCGTGGTTAAAGCGCTTTGCCAGAAAAGCCACCTCATCTTTACCGCTCTCGGGGACACGCAGGGAGAGGTCGCCGGCACCCCATTTCTCAACCCCGTTTTGCAGCAACTCCAGACGGCGCGTGAGCTTGCGAATGATCGGGTAGGTGGCCAGCGCCACGGCAATCGCTACCAGTGAGAGGGTCCAGAAAAATCCGAACGGGGTGTGGCTCCAGGGCGAAGGTGGCGGGCGTGGCAGTCGCATGTGCAGGATTTGGCCGTCACTCATCATGACCACAAACTCGGGGTCCCCGCTCTTCTGACGGTGCAGTCCGAACGACGGTACCTGCACCTCGGACTCCCCTTCGGGATGTGGCCGAAAACCACCACCCGGTGGACGCCTCATGCTGGAATGGCCGTTGCCGATAATTTGCCCGGCCTCGTTACGAATGATCACCTCGCGCAGCGGCGGCTCAGCAGCGAGTCGCCAAGCCGAGCCGACCAAAAACGTCAGCACCGCCACGGCCAGCAGCACCGCCAGCCAGATCCGCACGTACAGCCTGCTTAGAAACATGCTCAGTCTTGCTGGCGCGCAAACACATAACCGACGCCGCGCACCGTGAGAATGCGCTTGGGGTCTTTGGCATCGAGCTCGATAGCGGCTCGGATACGGCCCATGTGCACATCAATCGAGCGGTCAAAGGCATCGAGTTCACGGCCACGCACCGCTTCCATAATCTGGTCGCGTGTCAGAACGCGACCGGCGCGTTCGGCCAAGGTCACCAACAGATCGAACTGGTACGAGGTCAAATCGCAAATCTGTCCTGCCACACTGACGGTGCGGGCGTCGCGGTCAATCTCCAGGGTGCCAAAACGCAGTTGCTTGCCGCCTTGTGGCGCACCGTCGACGCGGCGCCGCAACACGGCGCGAATGCGCGCCAGCAACTCGCGCGGCTCGAACGGCTTGGGCAGGTAATCATCGGCCCCCATTTCCAGCCCGATGATGCGATCCATCGAGTCGCCCTTGGCCGTCAGCATCAGCACTGGGGTCTGGGCCAGCGCACCGGACAGCGCCCGAATCCGGCGGCACACTTCCAGACCATCCATGTCGGGCAGCATCAGGTCCAGGATGACCAGCTCGGGCGGACTGGCCTCGAGTTGACTCAAACCGCTTTGGCCGTCACCGGCATGGCTCACCACAAAGCCGTTCTGCCCCAGATATTCACTCACCATCTGGGCCAGGCGGGCGTCGTCTTCGATCATTAACAAGTGTTGGCTCATGGTGTCAAGTCTAGTGTGCAGCTGCTTGAAGCGCTTGAAGTGAGGGTAAAGTTTGCGTAAACGAAATCCTGCGCGAGCGGCTGAACGCCCCAGATCCCAGGCGCGTATTCATGGATTGTGCGGTCCGAAGAAAATGGCCGAACGAACGTCTTTTCCGACCGCATAAACCAGCCGATTCGAGATCGACCGGCGCAAGGCATCAACGCGGCTGGTCGGCTTGTCATATTCAAAAACAAGGCTTTGAGGCATGGCCAGTTTCTCCCGGAAAATACCCGCGTCAGAGGTTGGACATCCGGTCGCAGTGACTGATTAACGAATCCTGACCCTGGAGGCCAGCCACACCAGCAGCAACACCGGCAAGCCCAGCAGCGCCGTTGCAATAAAAAAATTCTGATAACCGAACAGGTCCACATAGCGCCCCGAATAACCGGCCAGAAACTTCGGCAAGAGTAGCATCATGGAGCTAAAAAGCGCGTACTGGGTGGCCGAGTAGTTGATATTTGTCAAGCTGGAGAGATAGGCAATGAAGGCGGCCGAGGCAATGCCGTCGTCGAGGCTTGCAGGC
>JADGRK010000109.1 GCA_017880985.1 Rhodoferax sp.
ACCGGCCCCCAAGGGGTTATGCCCAACGCTGTGCATGGAATCGCCTCTGCCACGCAGGTAATCAAGCACTTGAATCGGGCGAAACAAAAATGCCCCAAAGCGTGACCAGTAGCCACCCACAAAGCCCCATACCAGACGAAATAACAGCAAGGTCAGAACGCAGTAGCCCAAACGAAAATGCCAGGCCATGGCACTGCCTCCGATCTTGGCGGTAGTGATCAATCCAACAAAACAAAACACCAGCACCCAATGAAACAGGCGCGTGGGTGCATCCCAAATACGAACCATGACAGGCATAATTGCTTTCAGATGAGCGCCAGCAGATTTTGGCAGGCCACTCTACACCGCACTTCCTAGTGAATTAGTTTAACGACGAAAGATAAACCATGAAGAAACCAATTTTTTTGATTTTGGGCGCACTGGCAGCCAGCCTGGCGGTTCCGGCATCAGCCCAGTTTGCAAAAGCTGAAGATGCCATCAAGTACCGCCAAAGCGCGCTGTTTGTGATGCAACAGAATTTTTCCCGGGTGGCGGCTATGGCAGCCGGCAAGACGGCGTTTGATGCCAAAGTGGCAGCTGACAGTGCGGCGGCGGCTGACTTCATGGCCAAACTGCCTTGGGTCGGCTTTCAGCCGGGCACCGAGACGGGCCAAACCAAGGCCAAGCCCGAGATTTGGTCTGGCAAGGCAAAGTTTGATGACTATGCAGTCAAGATGCAAACGGAAATGACCAAGCTGGCCAGCGCAGCCAAGGCGGGCAATCTTGATGCGATAAAAACCGCCGTCAACGCTACCGGGGGTGCCTGCAAGTCGTGTCATGACGATTTTCGCGCCAAGTAACCAAGTTCATCGCTGGGCACGGGTTAAGATGCACGTCAATTCTTGCATTGCAGACTACCTCTATGAGTCAACCCGGGCTTTGTTCCATTCCACTGGTTTCTTGTCGCTGTTTTTTTGTCGGTACGCCGCAGGTGCGCCGGGTTTTTGACCCGGTGGTGCCGGTCTAAAGCGCAAGTCAGGCTCCCGGTTTCCGGGTTAGCCCGTGACCAGCCGCACACTGTCATGACACTTCTACCACGGCGTACCGCGGTTCTGGTCTTTGTGGCGTTTGCCTACGCCTATTTCTTGTCGTCCCTGATTCGGGCCATCACGGCCACCTTGTCGCCCACCCTGACGCAAGAGTTCACGCTCAATGCCGGTGATCTGGGCCTGCTCGCCGGGGGCTATTTTTTTGGTTTTGCCGCCACTCAATTGCCGCTTGGCGGTTGGCTGGACCGCTTTGGTCCAAAGAAAGTCATTCTTTATTTATTGTTGGTGGCGATGTTCAGTTGCGGTGCTTTTGCGCTGACGAGCAGCTTCTCGGGTTTGTTGCTGGCGCGCGTTCTCAGCGGCATTGGGGTGAGCGCCTGCCTGATGGCTCCTTTAACCGGCTACCGGCGCTGGTTTGATGCGGCGGTGCTGATGCGCGCCAATTCGTGGATGCTGATGATCGGTTCGTTGGGCATGGTGGCTTCCACCTTGCCGGTTCAATGGTTGCTCCCAGTTATCGGGTGGCGTGCGCTATTTTGGCTATTGGGGCTGATGGTTGTGGCCGCGATCGCGCTGATCGCGTGGCAGGTACCTCGATGGAATCCAACGCAGGCGGCAGAGGCTCGCACAGGGCCGGTCAGGGCCAGTTATGCGGAAGTCTGGCGGCATCCCTATTTCCGCAAGATGGCACCCATCGGTTTTTTTTGTTACGGTGGTTTGATTGCCATCCAGACCTTGTGGGCGACACCCTGGATGATCAGGGTGGCAGGTTACACGGCCCTGCAAGCCGCCAGCGGATTGTTCTGGATCAATGTCGCGATGCTGGTCGCTTTTTGGGCCTGGGGCCTGGCCAACCCCTGGCTGACCCGGCACGGCTACCACGCGGAGCGCCTGATTGCCTGGGGTCTGCCCGTCAGTTTTGTCCTGCTTGCTATTATTGTAATAGCTGGCCCCGCTTTATCAACGGAGGCTGGTGCCCTATGGGCCATCTATTGTGTGAGTTGCACTTTTGTTGCACTGGCGCAACCGTCGGTGGCAATGGCGTTTGCGCCGAGCCTGGCCGGGCGCGCACTTTCTGCCTTCAACCTGCTGCTGTTTGCTGGTGCCTTTACGCTGCAGTGGGGCATTGGCCTGGCGGTGGATGGGTTCCAGGCGCTAGGACTGACCGAGACGCAGTCCTTTCAATCGGCCATGGGCGTATTTTTGATAGGCTCGGTGGCGGCCTATGTCTCTTTTGTGACCGCAAAAAGCCATAATCAGTCCCTCCCTAGTTGAGGTCTGACCTGTAGCCATTGAAAAAAATGAACAACCACCTTCTCATCATTGCGCATGCCCCCTTGGCCAGTGCCTTACGTCAGTGCGTGCTGCATGTGTTCCCGGACCAGGCGCAGGGAGTCGCGGCGTTTGATGTGCAACCCAATATCCCACCTGAAGAAACGCTGGCGGCGGCCAGACAGGCCATGGCGTTGCTTGATGCGCCGAATATCATGGTGCTGACGGATGTGTTTGGTGCCACGCCTTGCAATGTGGCGCAAAAAATGGTGGACGGTGTGAATTCAAAATTGATCGCCGGGGTTAATCTGCCGATGCTGTTGCGGACCATCACCTATCGCCATGAATCGCTGGATTCACTGGTCGCAAGAGCCCTGGCGGGCGGCACGCAAGGGGTGATGCAGGTGGCAGTGGCCGCACCGCAGAACCAGGTGAGAAAAAAGAATGATCAAAGCCTCTACGACCATCACAAATAAGCTCGGCCTGCATGCGCGGGCCTCGGCCAAGCTCACCAAACTGGCCGGTGGCTACGCGTGCGAAATCTGGATTGCCAGGGGCGGGCGGCGCGTCAATGCCAAGAGCATCATGGGCGTCATGATGCTGGCGGCGGGTATTGGCAGCACGGTTGATATCGACATCAGCGGCGAGCGCGAACAAGAAGCCATGGAGGCGCTGTTGGCGCTCATCGCCGACAGATTCGGAGAAGGCGAGTGATATGGCCCCCGCGCTTGTCACTTCGTGTACTGCGCTGCCCCCCGAGGGGGCTGTCTCGCCTTGGGGCGGCCCGGCGGCGAAACTCACCCCCACTTTCGCAATGACGCGGGCAAAGAAATGACGTTTTCCATTCACGGCTTGGCAGTGGCCCGTGGCATCGCCATCGGGCGGGCGGTGCTGGTGGCCTCCAGCCGGGTCGATGTGGCGCACTATTTCATTGATGCGTCGCAGGTGGACGCCGAGATTGAACGGGTGCGCGCCGGGCGCGATGCGGCGGTGGAGGAAATCCAGCGCCTGCAAGCCAGTGTGGGACATATGGGCCCCAAAGAGGCACCGCATGAGTTGATTGCGCTGCTCGATGTGCACTTGATGTTGCTTCAGGATGAAGAGTTGTCGAGCGGCGTCAGGCACTGGATCCGGGATCGTCTGTACAACGCCGAATGGGCTCTGACGACCCAACTTGAGGTGATTGCCCGCCAGTTTGACGAAATGGAGGACGAATACCTGCGCGGACGCAAGGCCGACCTCGAACAAATTACCGAAAAAGTATTGCGCGCGATGAGCGGCGTGGCCTCGCCGGTGACGCTGTCGTCGAGCCGCACGACACGCAAGCTCTCGCAGCAAGACCTGCTGCTCGACGACACGGTCGATGTGCCCCTGATTCTGGTGGCACATGACCTGTCGCCAGCCGACATGCTGCAGTTCAAGCAAAGCGTGTTTGCCGGCTTTGTGACTGACTTCGGTGGCAAAACCTCGCACACCGCCATCGTCGCCCGTAGCCTGGATATTCCAGCGGTCGTGGGCGCGCGCTTGTCAAGCCAGTTGGTGCGCCAGGACGACTGGGTCATCATCGATGGCGATGCTGGCGTGATGGTGGTGGACCCCTCACCCATTGTGCTGGCCGAGTATGGCTTCAAGCAGCGCCAGGGTGAGCTCGAACGCGGGCGCCTGAGCCGCTTGCTGCACACCCCTGCGGTCACCATGGATGGTCAAAGAATTGAATTGCTCGCCAACATCGAGATGCCCGAAGACGCCACCGGTGCGGTCCAGGCCGGTGCCGTGGGTGTCGGCTTGTTCCGCAGCGAATTTCTGTTCATGGGGCGCCATGGTCGGTTGCCCAATGAAGAAGAACAGTATCAAGCCTACCGGCGCGCCGTCGAGGGCATGCAGGGCTTGCCGGTCACGATCCGCACTGTCGATGTGGGCGCCGACAAGCGGCTGGATGAATCACTACCGGATGCTGCCCACCTGAACCCCGCGCTCGGCCTGCGTGCCATTCGCTGGAGCCTGGCTGACCCCGCCATGTTCCTGACGCAGTTACGGGCGATCCTGCGCGCAGCCGCCCATGGCCCGACGAACCTGCTGATACCGATGCTGGTTCAAGCCAGCGAAATTCGTCAAGCCTTTTCCTTTATCGACCATGCCCGCGTGCAGCTCGATAACCAGGGTATTGCCTATGGACCAGTCAAGATTGGCGCCATGATTGAAGTGCCCGCTGCGGCCCTGACACTCAAAGTGTTCCTCAAGTATTTTGATTTCCTGTCGATCGGTACCAACGATCTGATCCAGTACACCCTGGCGATCGACCGCACCGATGAATCAGTGGCGCACCTGTACGATCCCCTGCATCCCGCCGTGCTGCGGCTGGTGGCGCTGACCATCGCTGAATGCAAAGCCCAGGCCAAGCCTGTCAGCGTGTGTGGCGAGATGGCCGGCGACCCCAGTCTGACCCGTTTGTTGCTGGGCATGGGGCTGCGCAGTTTTTCAATGCATCCAGCGCAAATTCTGGCCGTCAAACAAGAAGTGCTGCGTGCCGATGCCGGCAAGCTGGTCAAGTGGGCCGAGCAGGTGATGGCCGATGACGAGCCTGGCCTGCGTATCACCAGGCATTAGACTCAGAACAGCCGGAACAGCAGCGGGATCAGCAGCGAGGCCAACACCACCTGTAGCCCCAGCGCCAACCCGGCGTAAGCACCGGCATCGGCATTGACCTGCAGTGCCCTGGCTGCGCCGATGCCGTGCGCGGCGGTGCCCAGGGAAAAACCACGGGCCATCCAGCCACCCGGGTCGGTGGGGATTTTGAGCGCGGCAAACAGGTATTTGCCGCTCAGGGCGCCCACCATGCCGGTGATTACGGCAAAAACGGCCGCTAAGGCGGGAATGCCGCCAATCTTGTCGGCGATGCCCATCGCCACCGGCGCCGTGACCGATTTCGGTGCCAGCGATAGCACCACATCCAGGGGCAGTCCAACCGACCAGCCCAGTGCCAGCGCGGAACCGCTGGCCGCTACGCCACCTGCCAGCGCTGCCAGCAGCAGGGCACGCCAGTGCAGACGCAAAGCGTCGCGTCGCTCCCATAGCGGCCAGGCCAGCGCCACCACCGCCGGGCCAAGCAGGAAATGAATGAATTGCGCGCCTGCAAAATAGCTGGGGTAACTGACGCCAGTGGCCAGCAGCCCAGCGGCAATGATCACCACCGTCCACAGCACCGGGTTGGCCCAGGGCGCCTGCTGCAGCCGCGCGTAAACGGCTTGCGCCAGCACATACACGACCAGTGTGGCCGTCAAGCCAAACAACGGCGTGGCCGAGAGATAGACCCAGAGCTCAACGAATTTAGGCATCGTTTTTGTCCTTGAACCGCCGCAAGGTCAGCGCCGTCACAGCCAGGCCGATCCAGGTGGACAGCACAATCACAACCAGTATGCGCAGGCCGTATTGCGCTACCAGCCCAAGGTGGGTCATGACCCCGACGCCGACCGGCACAAACAGCAGCGAGAGGTGCGACAGCAGGAAGTTGGCGCAGGCCGCCACCGGCTCGCGTACCGGTTCCCAGCGCAGGGCAACCAGTAGCAACAGCATGCCAATGACCGGGCCGGGAAAGGGCAACAACAAGCCCCGTGCCAGTAGCTCGCCCACCGACTGCAACCCCAGAAGCCAGGCCAGACCGTGCAGCGCGTTCATGCCGGTCTAGAACCGCAGCAGATCCGGGTGCTTGAGCTGGCCGCCGCGCACCAGCATCTTGCCGTATTCGGCGCAGCGCTGGAGCGTTGGAATCACTTTGCCGGGGTTGAGCAGGCCTTTCGGGTCGAAGGCGCGCTTGACGCCAAACATCTGCTCGTTTTCTGCTGCGCTGAATTGCACGCACATGGAATTGAGTTTCTCCACGCCAACCCCGTGTTCACCGGTGATGGTGCCGCCCATGGCGATGCTGGTTTCCAGGATGTCGGCACCAAACAATTCGGCGCGGTGCAGTTGCTCGGCCTGGTTGGCATCAAACAGGATCAGCGGGTGCAGGTTGCCATCGCCAGCGTGAAAAACATTGCAGCAACGCAGTTGGTATTTTTTTTCCATCTCCGCAATCGCCAGCAACATGTCGGCCAGCCGTTTGCGTGGAATGGTCGAGTCCATGCACATGTAGTCGGGGCTGATACGCCCACTGGCCGGGAAGGCATTCTTGCGCCCGCTCCAGAATTTGAGGCGCTCGGCTTCGTCGCGGCTCACTGCGATGGCGCTGGCACCGTGCCCGCGCAGCACGGCGCTCATGCGGCCAATTTCTTCTTCCACTTCTTCCGGCGTGCCGTCGCTTTCACACAGCAGTATCGCGGCCGCTGACAGGTCGTAGCCGGCATGCACATAGTCTTCCACTGCCGCCGTCATCGGCTTGTCCATCATCTCCAGCCCGGCCGGGATGATGCCTGCGGCGATGACCGCCGCCACTGCGTCACCGGCCTTGCGGATGTCGTCAAAACTGGCCATGATGCAGCGCGCCAGTTGCGGCCTGGGGATCAGTTTGACCGTGACCTCCAGCGCCACGGCCAGCATACCTTCGGAACCGATGACGATGCTCATCAAATCAAAGCCGGGGCTGTCGAGCGCATCGGAGCCAAACACCACCGCCTCACCGTCCATCGTGAAACCCTTGATCTTGACGATGTTGTGCAACGTCAGCCCGTACTTCAGACAGTGCACGCCGCCTGAGTTCTCGGCCACGTTGCCGCCAATGGTGCAGGCAATCTGGCTCGACGGGTCGGGCGCGTAGTACAAGCCATGCGGGGCCGCTGCTTCGCTGATGGCCAGGTTGCGCACCCCACATTGCACCACCGCCGTGCGACTGAATCGGTCAACCTTGATGATCTGGTTGAACTTGGCCAGCGACAGCGTGACCCCCAGCCGATGCGGCAGCGCGCCACCCGACAAACCGGTGCCGGCGCCGCGCGCCACCACCGGCACATCGAGCGCGTGGCAGCTTCGCAGCACCGCCTGCATCTGGGCTTCGGTCTCCGGCAAGGCCACCACCAGTGGGCGCTGCCGGTAAGCGCTCAGGCCGTCGCATTCATAGGGCGTGGTGTCTTCGCTGTTCCAGAGCAGCGCGTGCGCTGGCAAACAGGTCTGCAGCGCCTGCACCACTTGCGCCTGGCGCTCTGCTCTTTGTAGCGATTCCGGTGGTTCGGGGGGTTGGGATGAATTCATGCTGGATTTCACGCGTCAATTAAGTTCGAGACCCGACTGTAGGGCCAAGCTCCGCTGCTGGCTGTGAGAAATTTTCCATGCTTCCTTGAAAAGGATAATGCTATACTATTAATAGCTGTTTGGTAAATATGCACGGGGGCTAGAAGCCTATTTGATATAAAATGTCAGGCCACGCCCTGTTTCAACCAGTCGGCAAAAGC
>JADGRK010000005.1 GCA_017880985.1 Rhodoferax sp.
GGATCAGGGCATTCTTTTCCGCCATCTCCCCTCACTGGCCGCCCGAGCAGGGCTAACACGGGGACTGGCAATCCTTTAAATGCCAGGCAGCACCCAACAATAAGCAGATGATTCCCTTCGAGTACCTGGAGCATACCGCTGATGTGAAGTTTCGCGCTTACGGTGTGACTCCGGAAGAGATGCTCTCCAATGCCGCAGCCGCCCTCTTCAAGACCATGGTGGACCCGGCCACGGTGCAGATCCTGGAGACCTGGAAGGTAGAGCTCGAGGCTCCGGAGCTGGAGGATCTGGCCTACCAATGGCTCTCGGAGATCGTGTTCCTCTTCGAGACCGAGTCGGCGGTATTCGCATCCTTCAGGGTTCAGCTCCGGCAGAACGGGTCCTGGAAGCTTGCGGCTGAAATTGGCGGCGAAAGAATAGACCTCAAGAGACATGCCTTCGAGAACGAGGTCAAAGCCATCACGATGCACCAGTTTCAGATAAAGAAGAATGAAAAGAACGATCTCTGGTGCATCCAGGTGATTTTGGACGTGTGATTATGGCAGATATCAATAAGATCGACGATAATATTTATGAGGTGCCCATCGGCTACCGGCCGGGCATGCGTGTGCCGGGGCGAATTTTCGTCTCCGAGGCGCTACGTGCGATGGTGGAGCCGGGAACAATAGATCAGGTGGCCAATGTTGCCACCCTGCCCGGCATTGTCAAATACTCCATGGCCATGCCCGATGCTCATCTGGGCTCCGGCTTTCCCATCGGCGGAGTAGCGGCTTTTCGAGAAGATGGCGGCATCATCAGTCCCGGTGGTGTGGGCTTTGACATCAACTGCGGCGTGCGTCTTCTCCGCACCGACCTGGACTCAAAGCTGGTGCAGCCGCTCATCAACACCTTGATAGATGCGCTCTTTGAGGCCATACCCTCCGGCCTCGGTGCCACCGGCCGGCTGAAAGCCAGCGATCAGCAGCTCACCGAGGCCTTCACTTCCGGGTCCAAGTGGGCCGTTGAGCAGGGCTACGGTGTGGAAGCAGACGTGACTCACTGTGAAGAGAGCGGCCAAATGGAAGGCGCCGATCCGGCCCAGGTGAGCGCAAAAGCCCGCAAGAGAGGCCGTCCTCAGCTGGGGACCCTGGGCAGCGGCAACCACTTCCTGGAGATCCAGCGAGTGGAAGAGATTTTTGACGAGGAAAAGGCAAAGCAGTTCGGCCTATTCAAAGGCCAGATTACGATTATGATCCACTGCGGCTCACGGGGAGCCGGCCACCAGATCTGCACCGATCATCTGGAGGTCTTGAACCAGGCGGTGAAAAAATACAACATCGAGATTCCAGACAAGCAGCTTGCCTGCGCGCCATTAGGCTCTCCTGAGGCGGAGCGTTACTTTGGAGGAATGGTCTGCGCCGCCAACTACGCCTGGGCCAACCGGCATATCATCGCCCACTGGACGCGAGAGGTCTTTGAAAGGTACTTCCCCGAGGCATCGCTGGATCTGGTATACGATGTGGCTCACAACGTGGCCAAGATCGAGGAGCATGATGTAGACGGCCAGCGCATGCGCCTCTACGTGCACCGCAAGGGCGCGACCCGGGCCTTTGGTCCGGGGCATCGCGAGCTGCCCGAGGCGCTGCGCCTGGCTGGGCAGCCGGTGCTGATCGGCGGCTCGATGGGCACCGGATCGTATGTTCTGGCTGGTGCCGCCACGTCCGAAGCGCTGGCATTCGCTTCGGCCTGCCATGGGGCCGGCCGGGCGATGAGTCGGCACGCGGCGACCAAGATCTGGCAAGGCCGCCAGGTTGTGGACGAGCTGGCTGGCCGCGGCATCCTGGTCCGCAGCGCGTCTACGCGCGGCATCGCCGAAGAAGCCCCCGGCGCCTACAAGGACGTGACGGCGGTGGTCGACGCCGCCCAGGCAGCCGGGCTGGCACGCAAGGTCGCCCGGCTGGAGCCACTGATCTGCATCAAAGGCTAGCACCATGGACACACATGCCTGCGTCAAGTTGATGTTGACCGGCGACGTGATGACCGGCCGCGGTATCGACCAGGTGCTCCGGCATCCGAGCGCGCCCAGGCTGAACGAGTCTTACATCCGTGATGCACGGGACTATGTGCGGCTGGCCGAGGCTGTGAATGGGCCGATACCAGTACCCGTGTTGGCGGACTACATATGGGGTGACGCGTTGGCCGCGATCGAGCAAGCTGACCCGGACCTGCGCATCGTCAACCTGGAAACGGCCGTCACCACGTCAGACGACGCCTGGCCCGAAAAGGGAATCCACTATCGCATGCATCCGGTCAATGTCGATTGCCTGACCGCAGCGCGAATCGACTGCTGCGTGCTGGCCAATAACCATGTGCTTGACTGGGGACGACAGGGTCTGGACGAGACGCTGCAGGTTTTGCGGCAGGCTGGCCTGCACACCGCAGGCGCCGGTGCCGATGGCGCTGAGGCCTGGGCACCAGCGACGCTGCCGCTGGACGGGCGCGGGCACATGCTGGTGTTCGCCTACGGCACCAGCAACAGTGGCATACCGGCGGGCTGGGCGGCCGCGCCGAAGCATTCGGGCATCGCGCTGCTGCCCGACCTGTCGGACGACACTGCACATCTGCTGGCCGATGATGTCACGAGTTGTCGCGGACCCAGTGACCTGGTTCTGGTATCGATCCACTGGGGCGGAAACTGGGGACTCGACTTGCCGCCGGCACACCGGGAGTTCGCGCACCGTTTGATTGATCTCGGCGCGGCGGATATGGTGCATGGCCACTCATCGCACCATCCGCTGCCGATCGAGGTCTATCGCGGCAAGCCGATCTTCTATGGCTGCGGCGACCTGATCAACGATTACGAAGGCATCGGAGCGCATGGCAGTCTGCGCAGTGATGTCGGCTGCCTTTACTTCGCGACGCTCAACCTGGGTAACGGGCGTTTGCAGCGGATCGACATCGTTCCACTGCAGCGCAAGCGCTTTCGCCTGACAGCGGCTGACGCGTCAGCAAGACGCTGGCTTGAGCGTATCTTCAATGTCGCCGATTGCAGCCTGGAACCGCTTCAGAGCACGCGTAAGCCGAGGGGATGGTCGCTGGGCTGGGTGGACAGGGGCTGAGCGCTTTGGACGCGCACCGGCTTGCTCTTGAGTATGGACAGCGATGCAACTGCTGTCAGGTTCCGACCAGATTCATATGCGTCAGAGCGGGTTGATCACTTTCCGCCTTGCCAAACCCTGCCAGACTGGCCGCAGGTTCGACCTGGGCATGACTTCGATTGCCTCGATCTTGCATTCCTTGCGATTTCTCAACCGGCATGAGCCGGGCTTGACTAAACTTTTTTGCTGGTATGCAGGTGACGCGGGCATCACTGCCGGGACGTGGCAAAAGTCGCGCGGTCATTGCGACGTAAAGGAACATCATGAAGACAGACACACGGCTGAAAAAGGAAGTTCTCGCAGAGTTGGAGTGGGATCCGTCGATCAATGCAAACCACGTGGGGGTGACGGTCAATGAAGGCGTGGTGCTGGTCACCGGTCATCTGGACACCTTTGCCGAGAAACAGGCGGTGGAAAAGGCGGTTCAGCGTGTCGCTGGCGTGAAGGCCATTGCGGTGGAGTTGGACGTGAAGCTGGAGCCGCATCATGAACGCAGCGACGCAGAGATTGCAGCCGCCATTGAAGCGGCCTTCAAATGGCATGCCCTCATCCCCGAAGACCGGATTCAATGCAAGGTAGAGAAGGGTTGGGTGACGCTCACAGGTGAAGTGGACTGGCACTACCAGCGCCACAACGCCGAGTCCGTGGCGCGGCCCGTGACCGGCGTGGTCTGCCCCCGGCATTTCCCGTGTGGTGAACGAACTCAAGGTCGAGTCGTGACGCCGGGCATTGCACTCTGGGCGACTCAGCCATAGTCCTGCACTGGATGGCGCGTGAATGGCAATGTACATCGATGAATACAACGGCGATGCCGACGGCCTGTGCGCCGTCGTGCAGTGCCGCCTGCACGAGCCGCAGGCAGCCCAGGGTGACAAGCTGCTTGTGTGTGACCTGTCGATGCGGCGCAACCGCCACCCCTTGATGCGCCTGCTTGAGGCCGGGGTGTCCGTGCGCTACTTCGACCATCACAAGGTGGACGATATCCCTGCCCATCCGCTGCTTGACGCGCATATTGATGTCGCCAGCGACACCTGTACCAAGCTGCTAGAGCCGTTCATTGACGCGTTTTCGGCGACCCAGTGGCGCGACGCACCGTGTGTCCCTGGTGATTCATGACGGGGTCTTGAATGATGTTGCTCTATTCTCTGGACACAGACGCCACGTTTGCCCAGGCATTGGCGGTCAATCTGGGTGTCACGCTTGCGCGCCATGAGAACCGCAGCTTTGAGGACGGAGAGCACAAGCTCAGGCCACTGCTGGACCCGCGCGGCAGTGATGCTTTCGTCATTCACAGCCTGCACGGTGATCTGGAGCACAGCCCGCATGACAAGCTGTGCCAGTTGTTGATGTTCATTGCCACTTTGCGCGAGCATGGGGCGGCGCGGGTGACGGCCGTAGTGCCCTATCTTGCCTATGCCCGCAAGGACAGGCAGACCAAACCATTTGATCCGGTCACCCTGCGTTATGTCGCACAGCTATTCGACGCCGTCGGCACGTCGCAGCTGATCGTGCTGGAGGCGCACAATGTGGCAGCGTTCCAGAACGCTTTTCGTTGCATGACCCTACATCTTGAAGCGCACCGCGCCTTCGATCAGTTGGCTTGCGAACTGGTCGGTCATGGTGCGCTGGCGGTGGCGTCACCCGATCCGGGTGGCGTCAAGCGGGCACAGCTATGGCGTGAGTCACTGGAGAAGACGCTGCTGCGACCGGTTGGCTTTGCCATGGTTGACAAGCGTCGCAGTGCAGGCGTTGTCAGTAGTGAAAACTTGGTCGCTGGCGACGTGGGTGGCATGACGGTCTTGTTGATCGATGATCTCATTGCCAGTGGCGACACCATGAGGCGGGCGGCTGTGGCGCTAAGGCGTTCGGGTGCGCTGGAGGTGGTGGCATGCGCTGCTCACGGACTCTTCACCGGCCCGGCGGCTGATGCGCTGGCGGATGACAGCATTGCAAAAATTGTCGTGACGGACAGCGTGCCGCCATTTCGGCTACCCCTGGCCTCCAAGGTGCGTAGCAAGCTCTCCATTTCATCTGCTGCGCCGTTGTTTGCGCTGGCTATCAAGGCGTGCCATGGCGCATGGTCGAGGTGAAGGCGTCGGTTGCAGCAAGGGCACGCGTCATATATCGCTCGGCCAGCGGCGGCCATTTCTCGGGCGAGCGTGGTTGCGGGTCAAGTAAATGAGCCATCGCAAGACGGGCGCGCAATAGGGCGCGGTGCGCGGTATAAAGATGCATCAGGGCCGGTTGCGGAGGGTCACCCAGTGCGGCAGCGACTCCTGCCATGAGGTGCGGCCCAATCCACGGCGCCCCCGCCATTTCGCATTCCAGACTCAGATAGGCAATTTCATCAAAAGGATCGACCTGCCGCAGTTGGGGGTTGAATTCCAGGCAGTCAATCACCACGGGAGGTTGCAGCAGGAAGACATGATCGGGGCGCAGATCACCGTGCCCATCCAGCACACGGCTGCCGGACGCACGAGCCCGCAACAGGTCGGCGCCCTGGGATAGCGCCACGCCCAGGCGGTCAATGGCCAGAGCAGCATCCCGGAGCTGGAACTGTGGACGCAGCAACAGCTCTCGGTTCGATACCTGCTCATGCTGGAAGCGGGCCAGATAGTCGTTAGCGCTCACTCCCGCTACGGGGGCGGCCCGGTAAAACGTGCCAAGCAGGTCAACCAGAGCATCAATGTCTTTTGGCGCAACATTGTGGCTTGCTATCAGTTGGAGAAGCATTCGATGCAGGGGCAGTCGCCGCATCAATACCAGCCAGTCCACGGTCTCTCCGGGGGCTGGTAGTTGGGCTTCAGGTACCAGAGCGAAGGCGCCATCATGCCACTGCAGTGCCACCACGCCGAGATAGATGGCCGGCGCCATACGCGCATTTAGCCGGACTTCTTCCCGGCAATAGAACTCGCGCGCCTTGAGGGTTGTGAAATCGAGAAATGGGAAACACACCGGCTTCTTGAGCTTGAAGGCCCATTTGTCAACCAGAAACACCCATGACATATGGGTTTCGATGCACTCCAGAAACGGCCCGGATTCGCCGTAGGTCTCAGGCGCTTGCAGGAATTTCAGCTTGGCCTCAATGTCTGGCATGTGCGGGATAGCCTTGAAACAGACCCGCCAGCCTTTTCAGGGGCTGGCGGTGGTGGCAGGAGCCCCGGGTCAGTTTGTCAGGCTGACACGTCTGGGGACGCTCCCATCCGTCTTGGTGTCAAACATCAAGACTTGGCCCAATTGCTTGAACCCCCCAGCTCCGTACTTCTTCGGATCGCTCTCGCAATCCCCAGAAAGCACACCCATAATTTAACTTTTGTCGGATTAGATTCGTTGCGAATTGTCAACTGAAGTGAATGTCATATTGTTTCAGGAGCATGGTATTTACCATGTCCCCCACCTCAGGCGGCAGAATTAACGATCGGTTCTTTCGAAAGCAGCGGATTCCGAACAAATCAGATGTCGATATTGCCAGCGCGAAGTGCGTTGGTTTCAATAAATTCACGGCGTGGCTCGACCTCATCCCCCATCAGCATGGTGAACACGCGGTCGGTTTCAATCGCGTCGTCGATTTGCACCCGCAGCAGTCGGCGCACGGTCGGGTCCATGGTGGTTTCCCATAGTTGCGCCGGGTTCATCTCGCCCAAGCCTTTGTAGCGCTGACGCGAGGTGGCATGCTCAGCTTGTGTCAGCAGCCAGGTCATGGCATCGCGGAAGTCAGTTACTTTTTCCTCTTTTTGACGCTCGCCCTCACCCCGCATGACTTTGGCACCCGGACCGAGCAAACCTTTGAAGGTGTTGGCTGCCTCGGCCAGGGCTGCGTAATCGGCACCATGGACAAAGTCCTGGGTCAGTACGCTGCTCTTGATGTTGCCATGGTGTCGGCGGCTGATCCGCAGAATTGGCTTGTCGGTGTGGATGTCAAATTCGCCGGCCACTTCGGCATCGGGTAGTTTGGCCTGCAGCGCAGCAGCAGAGACTTCGGCTTCAGGCACGGTATCAAGATTGAGGGCCACACCATCGGCGACTGCCCGCAGGGCTTCGTCGTCCATGAAGTTGCGCAGGCGTGCAATGACGGCTTGTGCCAGCTGGTGCTTGCGCGCCAATTCGGCCAGCGTGTCTCCGGACAGCAGTGTGCCATCGTCGCCGCCGGTATGAACCGACGCATTCACCAGCGCAACGCGCAACAGAAAGCTGTCGAGCTCCGCGCCGTCTTTCAGGTAGAGCTCTTCCTTGCCAGCCTTTACCTTATACAACGGGGGCTGTGCAATGTAAATGTGGCCGCGCTCGACCAGTTCAGGCATCTGGCGATAAAAGAAGGTGAGCAGCAAGGTGCAGATGTGGGCGCCGTCCACATCTGCATCGGTCATGATAATGATGCGGTGGTAGCGTAGTTTGGCAACATCAAAGTCATCACTACCGGTGCTGCCGCCGGCCTTGCCGATACCGGTCCCCAGTGCGGTAATGAGCGTCAAGATTTCATTGCTGGTAAGCAGCTTTTCATAACGCGCTTTCTCGACGTTCAATATTTTGCCGCGCAGTGGCAAAATTGCCTGGAATTTGCGATCGCGACCCTGCTTGGCGGAGCCTCCGGCAGAGTCACCTTCGACGATGTAGATTTCGCACAGTGCCGGGTCCTTTTCCTGGCAGTCGGCCAACTTGCCGGGCAGGCCCATACCGTCCAGAACCCCCTTGCGGCGAGTCATGTCGCGTGCCTTGCGTGCCGCCTCGCGCGCGCGCGCGGCCTCGATGATCTTGCCGACGATGATCTTGGCATCGTTGGGGCGCTCCTGCAGGTAGTCGTAGAGCAGTTTGCTGACAATATCCTCGACCGGGCCGCGTACTTCGGAGCTCACCAGTTTGTCTTTGGTCTGGCTGCTGAACTTGGGCTCGGGCACTTTGACTGACAGCACGCAGGTCAAGCCTTCGCGCATGTCGTCGCCAGTGACTTCAACCTTGGCTTTCTTGGCCAGTTCGTTGTCATCGATGTATTTGTTAATGACGCGCGTCATGCCGGCACGCAGCCCGGTCAGATGAGTACCGCCATCGCGCTGCGGGATGTTGTTGGTGAAACACAGTACCTGTTCGTTGTAACCGCTATTCCACTGCATGGCGACTTCGACGCCAATGTTGGTGTCCTGGTCGCTTTGGCGGTCGCCCATGGCGTGAAAGATGTTCGGGTTGAGGATGGTCTTACCCTTGTTGATGAAGTTGACGAAACCGCGCACGCCATCGGCCCCTGAAAAATCATCTTCTTTGCCGGATCTTTCGTCCTTGAGACGAATGCGCACGCCATTGTTCAAAAAGCTCAACTCGCGCAAACGCTTGGCTAGCACTTCGTAATGAAAGTCATTGTTTTGCTGAAAGATGTTGGTGTCGGGCAAAAAATGCACCTCGGTGCCGCGTTTTTCGGTCTCGCCAATCACCTTCATGGGCGAAACTTCCACCCCATTCATCACCTCGGTGATACGGTTCTGCACAAAGCCCCTGGAGAACTCCAGCACGTGAACCTTGCCGTCACGGCGTACGGTCAGGCGCAGCATCTTTGACAGCGCATTGACGCAGCTCACGCCGACCCCATGCAGGCCGCCCGAGACCTTGTAGCTGTTCTGGTTGAACTTGCCGCCTGCGTGCAGCTCGGTCAGGGCGATTTCGGCCGCACTGCGTTTGGGCTCGTGCTTGTCGTCCATCTTGACGCCGGTGGGGATGCCGCGCCCGTTATCTACCACACTGACTGAATTGTCGGTGTGGATCGTGACCAAAATATCGTCGCAGTGGCCAGCCAGCGATTCATCAATCGAGTTGTCGACCACCTCAAACACCAGATGGTGCAGTCCGGTGCCGTCCGAGGTGTCGCCGATATACATACCGGGGCGTTTGCGTACCGCCTCCAGTCCTTCCAGAATCTGGATTGAGTTCTCGCCATAAGCTTCGCTAGCGCCCGCCTGGTGTGCGTCGATGGTGGGCTGAAAGTTGGAACTGTCTGAGCTTCCTTCGCCGGTATGCACCGCGTCTGGGTTGCCTTCACTGTCTTGCGGCGTTTGAACTGGCTTGTTTTCTTCGGTCATGGCTTTGTTTCCAATTGGTCGGGGACAGAGCTTGCTTGCGCGTAGCTGCGAACTTCCCCGTGATGCATTAATGACCAAACCCCCGAGGTCCGGGGGTTTGTATCGTGTCGTGTTATCTCTGCTGGTCCATCAAATTCGCATCGGCATCACGACGTACTTAAAAGTGGCATTGTCCGGGATGGTGAACAGCGCTGAGCTGTTGCCGTCGCTCAGCTCCAATTTGACCATCTCCTGGTTCATATTGGTCAGCGCATCAATCAGATAAGTGACATTGAATCCGATTTCGATGCTGTCACCGCCGTAGTCAATGTCCAGCTCATCAACTGCCTCTTCCTGTTCGGCGTTGTTGGATGCCACCCGCAGGGTGCCGGGGTCAACATTCAAACGAACCCCTTTGAACTTGTCGCTGGTCAGAATGGCGGTGCGCTGTAGCGTCGCGAGCAAGGCGCTACGGCCCAAGGTGATGCAATTCTTGTGGTTTTTTGGAATCACGCGGTTGTAGTCGGGGAATTTGCCTTCTACCAGTTTGGTCACAAATTCCATTCCGCCAAAGCTGAATTTGGCCTGGTTGTTGGCGAACTGCATTTCTATGGCACCCTCAGCGTCGGAGAGCAGGCGTTGCAGCTCAATCACGGTTTTGCGCGGCAGGATCACTTCCTGTTTGGGTACTTCTACATCCAGCGTCGCCGATGCAAAGGCTAACCGGTGGCCGTCGGTGGCCACCAAGCTCAGTTGCCGACCTTCGGCGACGAACAAAATACCGTTCAGGTAGTAACGGATATCGTGCACGGCCATGGCAAATGACACCTGGCTGAGTAAATCTTTGAGTGTTTTTTGCGGCACGCTGAACACCGGCCCAAAGCTGGCTGCTTCCTGCACCAGCGGAAAGTCCTCGGCCGCCATGGTCTGTAGTGTGAACTTGCTCTTGCCACCCTTCAGGATCAACTTGGCGGCGCTCGATTCCAGCGACACAGTTTGATCTGCGGGCATGGTGCGCAGGATATCGATCAACTTGCGCGCCCCCACTGTGGTCGTGAAATCGCCAATGTCGCCGTCCAGTTCGGCGGTGGTGCGAATCTGTATTTCAAGATCGCTGGTAGTGAGTTGCAAGGACGAGCCCGTTTTGCGGATCAGCACGTTGGCCAGAATGGGCAGCGTGTGTCGGCGTTCAACGATACCGGAGACGGACTGCAAAACCGATAAAACTTTGTCTTGGGTGGCCTTCAGGACGATCATGTCAACCTCTTATTTAGTATCTTCGATTCAATAACGGAAGAAAGCGCATTTGCTCAACATCGCCATTTTCCCCTTTTTATGCCTACTTTCAGCCTTTGAGCGTCTGTTCCAGCACGTGAAGTTGCTGGTTCAGCTCTGTCATTTGCTGGCGTTCACCACCAATCTTGCGTACCGCGTGCAATACGGTCGTGTGGTCGCGCCCACCAAACAATTCGCCAATTTCTGGCAGACTTTTTTGGGTCAATTCCTTGGCCAGGTACATGGCAATCTGGCGCGGACGGGCAATGCTGGCGGGTCGCTTCTTGGAATACATATCCGCGATTTTTATTTTGTAGTAGTCGGCGACCGTTTTCTGAATGTTTTCCACCGAAATCTGGCGGTTCTGGATCGACAGCAGGTCACGCAGGGCTTCTCGTGCCAGCAGAATAGAGATTTCCTTCTGGTTGAAACGGGAATACGCCAGAATTTTGCGCAAGGCGCCTTCGAGCTCGCGTACGTTGGAGCGTACATTTTTGGCCACGAAAAACGCCACTTCCTCCGGCATGTCAATGCCTTCGACCCGTGCCTTGTTGATCAGGATGGCGACCCGCATTTCCAGTTCGGGCGGCTCGATCGCCACCGTCAGCCCGGAATCAAAGCGTGACACGAGCCGTTCATGAATATCGGCCAGCCCCTTGGGATAGGTGTCACTGGTCATCACGATGTGCGACTTTCTGGCCAGCAGCGCCTCAAATGCATTGAAGAATTCTTCTTGCGTGCGCTCCTTGTTGGCAAAAAACTGAACGTCATCGATCAGCAGCAGATCAAGTGAGTGATAGCGCTCTTTGAATTCATCAAAAGTCTTGCGTTGATAGGCCTTAACAACATCCGACACGAACTGTTCCGCATGAATATAGAGAACTTTGGCCGTCGGTCGCTCAGACAGCAGACGGTTACCCACAGCGTGCATCAAATGGGTTTTGCCCAAGCCCACGCCACCGTAGATAAATAGCGGGTTGTACAAGTGCCCTGGCATGCCAGCTACGTGCATCGCTGCGGCGCGTGCCATGCGATTGGCGGTACCCTCAACCAATGTGTCAAAAGTCAAGCCTGTATTGAGACGACTTTTGAGACTGCCTGGAGCTCGTTCCTCTCCCGATTCAGTTGCATCATCCATCGGGATCGGCTCGGCGGACAACTCGGCAGGCCAGCTCTTGTTAATGGTTTCACGCGGAGCGAGTGCCAACTCTATCTTAAAGGCCTGACCGGAAATCTTTTCCAGCAGACTAGAAATCCGCTTGCTGTATTGAGCCCTGATCCAGTCCAGCTTGAAGCGGTTGGCGACGAAAATGGTAATTTGTGATAAATCATCTGTGATCTGCGCCGACAGTGGCTTGATCCAGGTGTTGAATTGCTGTTCCGGAAGCTCCTGTGCGAGCTGATCCACGCAGGTCTGCCACAAGCTTTGCCCGGCGTATTGTCCCTCGGTCATTTATTTATTGATTTCTGTGGATAGTTGTAAATTGTCGCGTCCCGAATTGTAGTTTATCAAGCCGTTATCCACAAGCTGAAACTGCGCCGACCAGCGCGACCTTGTGGCGCGCCTAAATGGCAGGTTGGGTGAAAATTTGTCGCTTACAAGAAAGTTTGCGATAATCACCGGTTCCCCCTGACATTGTTGGGTGAGAAAAAGACTGCGGCCCACTCATTTTTGAAAATTTGCGGGCTGTCATTGACGCCTTTAGGATTTCCAAAATGAAACGCACTTACCAACCCTCCAAGATTCACCGTGCTCGCACTCACGGTTTCCTGATTCGCATGAAAACCCGTGGCGGCCGCGCTGTGATCAACGCTCGTCGTGCCAAGGGACGCAAGCGTCTGGCGGTCTGATTCTGACCATGCGCGTAGTGCTCCTCTGATACGCATGCACGGTGCCACTTTAAATTGCAGCGACTGAGAACGCGGAGTCAGTTTCAGGCCGTGTTGGCCGGCAATGTGGTGGCGCGCACGCCTCATTTCGCTTGGCATTGCGCTGCTATTGACGCCCTGTCGTTCAGTGCTGACCCGGCCACACGCCGCAGCCCGTCGGATCAGTTGCTTTTTGTCACCCGGGACGTGTGGCTGGGTGCCATGGTGCCAAAGCGGTGGGCCAAACGAGCGGTTACGCGCAATGCCATCAAACGCCAGATTTACAGTATGAGCAGTGATTTCGAATCGGTACTTGCGACGGCCGCGCACGTGGTTCGTTTGCGTGCGGGTTTTAACCGGGCCCAATTTGCCAGCGCCTCGTCTGAGGTGCTCAAGGCTGCCGTTCGTCTGGAGTTGCAGCAATTGTTCGCACGGGCGGCGATGACACCGCGGGCCCCCAATTCACGAGCGGGTGGCGCGTGATCAAGAGCCTATTGATTGGCTTGGTTAAGGGCTATCGGCTGTTGCTCAGCCCCTGGTTAGGCTCATCATGCCGGTTCGAGCCCACCTGTTCGGCCTATGCCTTGCAGGCGTTGCAGACGCATGGCGCGGCGGCAGGCAGCTATTTGACGCTGACGCGTCTGGCACGCTGCCATCCCTGGTGTCCGGGCGGACATGATCCGGTACCCGCTCTGAAACCCCGGCTCAAATTGCGCTTGTTCACAAAATTAATTTCCTCGTCCACTCAAAAGAAGTCTTCATGAACGATATTCGTCGCACCATTTTGTGGGTGATTTTTGGCTTTTCGATGGTTTTGCTGTGGGACCAGTGGCAGGTCTATAACGGCCATAAAGCCACCTTTTTTCCAAGTGCGGCCAAAACGACCGCAGCGGTCAATTTGCCGACGCCGGTGCCCGCTCTGCCAAACTCAGTGCCCGCTATAAATACAGTAGCTGTCAATGCAAATTCAACGGCGGCTACAGACCAATTGGTCTCCAAGACCGGGGCACCTCCAGTAGTCCATGAGCGCCTGGTGGTGACAACCGATGTTCTCAAGCTCACGTTCGACACTGAGGGCGGGTCGTTGGTGAAGACCGAGTTTCTCAAGCACATCAGCATGGCCGACAAGACCCACAGTTTTGTTCTGCTCGACGATAGCAAGGACCGTACCTATCTGGCACAAACTGGGCTGATCGCTGGCTCGACCGGAGGCGCTTTCCCAACGCACAAGACACTCATGACGGTCGTGCCAGGTGAGCGCTCCCTCGGCGAGAGCAGTAAAGAGCTGGTCGTGCGGTTTGAGTCGCCCGAGCTCGGAGGTGTCAAATTGATCAAAACCTTTACCCTGACCCGCGGCTCTTACGCTGTGGCGGTCAGGCATGAGGTGCTCAACCTGGGCACGGCCACGGTGTCACCGCAGTTGTACCTGCAACTGGTGCGTGATGGCAATAAACCGCTGGGTGAGTCTTCGTTCTATTCCACCTTCACCGGTCCAGCGATTTACACCGAGGCCAAGAAGTACCAGAAAGTCGATTTCAAGGACATTGAAAACAACAAGGTTGATATTGAAAAGGTAGCGCAAAATGGCTACGTCGCGATGGTGCAGCATTACTTTGCCAGCGCCTGGATATTGGGCGATGGCATCAAGCGCGATCTGTTCATGCGCAAGGTCGACACCAATTTATATGCGGTGGGCATGATCACGCCACTGGAAAATATTGCTCCGGGTACCAGCAAAGCACTGGAAGCAAAATTCTTTGCCGGCCCGCAGGAAGAAAAAAAGCTGGAGTCACTGGCGCCGGGGCTGGAACTGGTCAAAGACTACGGCTGGCTCACTATCCTGGCCAAGCCGCTCTACTGGTTGCTTGACAAGCTGGAGAGCTTTATTGGTAACTGGGGTTGGTCCATTGTGGCGCTGGTGCTGCTGCTCAAAGCCGCGTTTTACTGGCTCAATGCCAAGGCCTATGCCAGCATGGCCAAAATGAAAGCGATCAATCCAAAGATAACGGAAATGCGTGAACGTCTCAAGGACAAGCCCCAACAGATGCAGCAAGAGATGATGCGCATCTATCGCGAAGAAAAAGTCAATCCGATGGGCGGCTGTTTCCCCATCATGATTCAGATTCCGGTGTTTATTGCTTTGTACTGGGTGTTGCTGGCCAGCGTCGAGATGCGCAACGCACCCTGGATCTTGTGGATTCACGATCTCTCATCGCCCGACCCGTTCTATATTTTGCCGATCGTGATGACGCTGACCACGGTGCTGCAGACCTCCCTCAACCCCGCGCCGCCTGACCCGATGCAGGCCAAGATGATGTGGTTCATGCCACTGGCGTTCAGTGTGATGTTCTTCTTCTTCCCGGCGGGCCTGGTGCTGTACTGGATTACCAATAACGTTCTTTCCATCGCGCAGCAGTGGATCATCAACACCCGGATGGGCGTGCCGCCGCAATTTCATTTGCCCAAGTTTTGAAGCGGGCAATGCGGTTTGCGCTGTTTGTGACTGCTGTTTGAGCACAACGCAATTTCATGCTGGCGCATCATCAGGATCCGATTGCCGCCATTGCTACTGCGCCGGGTCGCGGCGCCGTGGGTATTGTGCGGCTCAGCGGGAAGGGCATTGGGACGCTAATTCAGGTCCTGTGTGGGCATCCACTCAAACCCCGTGAAGCAACATACACTCCATTTCTTGACTGCGCCGGACTGGCGATTGACCGTGGCATAGCGATTTATTTTCCGGCTCCGTATTCTTTCACCGGTGAAGATGTACTGGAATTGCAGGCGCATGGGGGACCGGTGGTGTTGCAACTGTTGTTGGCACGTTGCCTCCAAGCGGCGGCGCAGTCCGATCCGGTCACGCGTATGCCGCTGCTGTCGGGTTTACGCCTGGCGAAGCCGGGCGAATTTTCCGAACGCGCGTTCCTCAACAACAAAATCGATCTGGCGCAAGCCGAGGCGATTGCCGACTTGATTGACGCCAGTACCGAAGCGGCGGCCCGCAGTGCCAGCCGTTCGCTGTCTGGTGAATTTTCCAGAGAGATTCATAAACTACGTGACGGGCTGATTCAACTGCGCCTGCTGGTGGAAGCCACGCTGGATTTTCCTGAAGAAGAACTTGACTATCTGCGCAGGGCTGACGCGCATGGACAGCTATCACATTTAGAGCAAATTCTGCACCTTGTGCAGCAGAAAACGAAGCAAGGCGCACTGTTGCGCGAAGGCATCAAGGTGGTCATTGCTGGCCAGCCCAATGCGGGCAAGTCATCTCTGCTCAACGCGTTGGCGGGGGCCGAACTGGCGATTGTTACGCCGGTGCCGGGTACCACGCGTGACAAGGTGCAGCAAACCATTCAGATCGAGGGCGTGCCGGTGCATGTGATTGACACGGCGGGCTTACGCGACACTGCGGATGAGGTTGAGAAGGTTGGCATTGAACGCGCTTGGGATGCGATCGAGTCGGCGGATGTGGTCTTGTTTTTGCACGACTTGACCCGTCGTCATGCTATTGATTACATAGCTGGTGACGTTCATGTGGCAAAGGTTCTGGCTCAAAAGTTATCCCCAAGAATACCCATCATCGAGATCTGGAACAAGCTTGATGCAGTCGCCGAACCGGGATCTCCCGCAGGCCTGAGTCTGTCGGCGAAAACCGGCGCCGGGCTGAAGGCATTACGCGCCAGGTTGCTGGAGCTGGCGGGCTGGCAGTCGGCGCCAGAGGGCGTTTTTATCGCGCGTGAGCGGCACGTGCAGGCCCTGCACCGGGTGGAGGGTCATTTGGCGCAGGCCAGCGTCCACTTGGCAGAGCGCGCTCAAGCACTTGATTTGCTGGCCGAAGAGCTTCGATTGGCGCAAAACGCCTTGAATGAAATAACTGGAGAATTTACGTCGGATGATCTGCTGGGAGTGATATTCTCCAAATTCTGCATTGGAAAATAGTCTCGAATGGCCTACAGACTGGTTCTCTGGCGCAAAGATTTCGCGGTGCATTGAAAGAAGATATGTTTCTATTTGATTGGTTTGACAGCAAAAAAAACGCCCTTACAAACGCGGCCGAGAGTTCCGGCTTGGGGCCTGCTGACCCAACGGTGCCCAATAACCGACTGCGCCCGAAACTGGCCTTATCGCCGGCTAATCATGCCGCAAACCGAAGGACTGAGCGTCTTGAGCGGCGCGAGCTCCTTTACAGTGTGGTACGTGACACCATGCTTCGCGCAGGCGTATTGGCTGCCAGTTACAAATTCAAGGTGCTGTCGCTTGATGCGCGTGGCCGTCAGTACCTCATCATGATGGATTTGGCCAACGGTGCTGGGGTAAGTTCATCGCGTCTGGCCGAGATTGAAGCGGCGCTGGCCCAAGCCACCAAGGTGCAGCATGACATCCTGGTCACTGCCGTCTATTGGCGCATCAATGAGCCCGTTACGGTTGGTCTGTCACTCGCTCCTGTCAACTCTGCCCCTCAAGCGGCTAGGCCAACATCAGATCAACAAGCCAGCCGCGCACCTGCGACACCGGTAGAACCTGGGCCAGCTTCGGTGTCAGGGCACCGTTATCAACCACTACAAGGAGATGAAGTTGCTGCCTTCAAACGGGCATTGGCTAGTGCAACACCTGTGGCCGTCCCGGCCGCATCAGGCAAGGTGGTGACTTCAGGACGCCGCAATCCGGCTCCACCTGAGGAATTTGAAGATACGCAAATACAGGACGAGCAAGAGCCCAGCTCGCCCCTGAGCATCACTCAATATGGGGATTTGAAATGAGGGCTTGGTCGAGTTGACTGTTTCAGTGCCCAGAGAAATCGAGCAGGGTAAAAAGTGGCAAACCTGCGCTGCGGAGCCTGTTGGAGCCGCCAAGCTCTGGCAAATCTACAATCGCTGCACCTTCAATGACCTGGGCTCCGAGTTTTTCCAGTAATTTCATGCCAGCCATCATGGTGCCGCCGGTGGCAATCAAGTCGTCAATCAATAAGACGCGGTCTTTTGCCTTGACGGCGTCAGTGTGCAACTCAACGGTGGCACTTCCATATTCCAGTTCATAGGTTTCTTCGACGGTCGTGAACGGCAGTTTGCCTTTCTTGCGGATCGGCACAAAGCCGACATTCAATTCATAAGCTACCACCGCACCCAGAATGAAGCCACGCGCATCCAGCCCCGCTACCACATCGGGGCGCAGACCAGCGCCCATGTAGCGGTGGACGAATGCATCGATCAGAACCCGAAATACCTTTGCATCCTGCAACAGCGGTGTGATATCGCGAAACTGGACTCCCGGTGCCGGCCAGTCAGGGACGGTGCGGATGTGGTTTTTAAGGTATTGGTTGACGCTGAGGTTTTGCATGAAATATTGGTTTCGATCAGGTGCCGGTATTGTGCATCGTGCCGGCTTTTTCCCGGACGCAGGCCGCTTAACCCTTGAGTAATTTTTGCTCCGCTAATGCTAGCGCTTCAGCCTTGCCCGAAAGCACCAGTGTGTCGCCCTCTTCAATCAGCAGATCCTGGCTGATTGAAACGACCTGCCCCCCGCTTCGACGCAGGCTGACAATGCGCACATCGGCTGCCAGCGGGGCCAGATGCCCCAGTGGTTTGCCCACTGAGCGGGCACCCAGCGGCAGCGTCAGTGTTGACAGACGTTCCTGATGCAGTTCATCGACCGAGTCGTCATCGGCGCCGTGGAAGTAGCCCCGCAGCAGGTGATAGCGCGCATCGCGTTGGTCACGCACGATGCGAATCACACGCCGCATCGGCACACCCACCAGCGCCAATGCGTGGCTGGCCAGCATCAGTGAGCCCTCAATTGCCTCCGGCACGACCTCGGTGGCACCGGCCTGACGCAGTGCTTCCAGATCATGATCGTCCTGTGTGCGAACGACCACTGGCACCTGCGGCGCGTGTTCGCGGATGTGGGCCAGTACTTTCATCGCGCTGGGCACTTCGAGGTAGGTAATGACCACGGCACTGGCCCGTGCCAGTCCGGCCGCAATCAATGCCTGCAGGCGGGCAGCATCCCCAAACACGACCGAGTCACCCGCGACGGCCGCTTGGCGCACCCGGTCGGGATCGAGGTCGAGCGCGATGTAGGGAATGCCCTCTTGCTCCAGCATGCGGGCCAGATTCTGGCCGCAACGGCCATAGCCGCAAATAATGATGTGCTTGCTGGTGTTGATTGATTTTCGCGCAATGGTGGTCATTTGCAGTGACTGTTGCAGCCACTCGCTGCTGACCAACCTCAAAACAAGCGGGTCGCTGTACAAAATAATGAAGGGCGTGGCGAGCATCGAAAGCACCATGCTGGCCAGTATCGGGTTTAGCAGTGCCGGCGGCACCAATGCATGGGACTGGGCCAGCGTCAGCAACACAAATCCAAATTCCCCGGCTTGGGCCAAGTACAGACCGGTACGCAGCGAAACCCCCGCCGTGGCACCCAGACCCCGCGCCAACAAACCGACCAATGCCGCCTTGAATAACACCGGCACAGTGACCAGCAACAGCACTAGCGGCCAACGTTCCAGCACCAGGCGCCAATCGAGCATCATACCGATGCTGATAAAAAACAGACCCAGCAGGACATCGTGAAAGGGCCGGATGTCGGTCTCCACCTGCTGCTTGTATTGGGTCTCAGAGATCAGCATGCCGGCAATGAAGGCGCCCAGTGCCAGACTCAAGCCTGCCCGTTCGGTCAACCAGGCCAGACTCAAAGTAATAAGCAGCAGGTTCAGCACGAACAGCTCTTCGCTCTTGCGCCTGGCTACCAGCGTCAGCCAGTATCGCATCACACGCGGTCCGCCGATCAGCAGCAGGGTAATTAGCAGCGTTGCTTTCAAGCTTGCGAATGCCAGGGTTTCGAACATCTGCTCGGCTGAGGCACCGAGCGCCGGGATCAACACCAGCAGCGGCACAACCGCCAAATCCTGAAACAGCAACACGCCCATGACCCGTTTGCCGTGCTCCGACTCCATCTCCAGCCGTTCGGACATGAGTTTGACCACAATCGCTGTGCTGCTCATGGCCAGGGCACTGGAGAGTGCCAGCGCCGTTTGCCAACCCATGCCCCACATGCCTGGAGACAATATTCCCAGAGCCACGGTCGCCACTGTGGCCCCCAGCATGGTCAGCAGGACCTGGAAAAAGCCCAGTCCAAACACATGGTTGCGCATGGCGCGCAGCTTGGGAAGATTGAACTCGAGCCCAATCACAAACATCAGGAAAACGACGCCAAACTCACCTAAATGACGCACCCCATCGGCGTTCTTCGCCAAGGCCAAAGCGTTCGGTCCGATCACCACGCCGACGGCCAGATATCCCAGCATCGGCGGCAATTTCAAGTAGCGGCACGCCACGACTCCCAGCACGGCGGCCAACAAATAGAAGAGCGTCAGGTCAAGCGGGTTCACCCCCGGATACTAACAAGCAAGATGCCCTCTATAAAATGTCGGCATGACAACTCAAACCAATCAGTCTGCGATGTTTGATACACACCGTGCCATTCAACTGGCGCAGGACGCGCTGGACATCGAGGCGGCTGCCGTATTGGGTTTGAAAAAGCACTTGGGGGGCTCGTTTGCCAACGCGGTGCAGATGATGCTGCGGGTACGTGGCCGCGTAGTCGTGATGGGCATGGGCAAGAGCGGGCATATCGGCCGCAAAATTGCCGCTACCTTGGCTTCCACGGGCACGCCCTCGATGTTCGTGCACCCGGCTGAGGCTAGCCACGGAGACCTTGGCATGATTAAATCAGTTGATCTGGTGCTCGCCATTTCGAACAGCGGTGAGTCAGGGGAGTTAACTGCCATTTTGCCCGTTCTCAAACGCCTGGGTGCGCCCCTGATTGCGTTGGTCGGCAATGCTGACTCAACGTTGGCCCGTCATGCCGATGTGTTTCTCAATTGTGGTGTGGAAAAAGAAGCCTGTCCCCTGAATCTGGCCCCTACCGCCAGCACCACAGCCCAACTCGCGCTCGGTGATGCGTTGGCAGTGGCCCTGTTGGACGCTCGCGGTTTCAAGGCGGAAGACTTTGCAAGGTCCCATCCAGGCGGCGCGCTGGGACGTAAGTTGCTCACCCATGTCAGTGACGTGATGCGCTCGGGAGATACCGTGCCCCACGTTGGACCGCAAGCCAGTTTCAGTGAGTTGATGCGCGAGATGAGTGCCAAGGGACTGGGGGCCACCGCCATTGTGGACGCGCAACTACGCGTGTTGGGAATCTTCACCGATGGCGACTTGCGTCGCTTGGTGGAAAAGGGCATTGACTTGCGCGCCGTCACGGCCGCTCAGGTCATGCACCCCAACCCCTGCACCATTGCCATGGATGCCCTGGCGGTAGAGGCGGTTGAGCTGATGGAGCGGCGGTGCATTACCAGCGTGCTGGTGCTGGATGCAAAGGGGCAGCTCTGCGGCGCGCTCAACAGCAACGACCTGATGCGGGCGAAGGTGATCTGATGATTCGCGCAACCCTCAATTTCCCGCCCGAGTTGCTGCTCAGGGCGCAAGGTATTCGTGTCGTTTTCTTCGATGTGGACGGAGTTCTGACTGACGGCGGGCTGTACTTTACAGAGGTGGGCGAAACGATCAAACGCTTTAACACGCTCGACG
>JADGRK010000110.1 GCA_017880985.1 Rhodoferax sp.
CTGCCGCACACCTTTATTTTCGACGGCAAGGACTCGGCAGATTCCGGGCTGCGTGCCAAAGTGGCGCAACCCGATGTGCCCGAAATCGAAATTGTCGAGGTCAAGGCCTCGAGCTATGACGGCACGCTGATTCCCATGACCGTGCTGCACAAGAAAGGCCTCAAGCTTGATGGCAACAACCCGACGCTGCTGGAGGGCTACGGCGCCTACGGTTTCTCGGAAACAGCCCGATTCTCACCCTCTTCCATGGTCTGGATCGAGCACGGCGGTGTGCTGGCCTATGCCAATGTGCGCGGCAGCGGTGTCTATGGCAACGACTGGTACAAGGCGGGGTTCAAGGCGACCAAGTCCAATACCTGGAAGGATGGTGTGGCCTGCGCCCAGTATCTGATCAAACAGGGCTATGCATCACCCAAAACACTTGCCGTGATGGGCGGCAGTGCGGGTGGCATTTTTGTCGGGCGGACCATCACCACCGCACCCGAACTGTTTGCGGCCGCGATCTTTAATGTCGGCATGATGGACACCATCCGTTCTGAAGAAAGCGCCAACGGTATTACCAATATTTCCGAGTTTGGCAGCGTCAGGAACGAATCAGAATTCCGCTCGCTGCTGGAGATGAGCACCTATCACAACATCAAGGATGGCAGCGCCTACCCGGCGGTCTTGCTGGTGCACGGCTTGAATGATCCACGGGTGGATGTATGGGAAAGCGGCAAGGCAGCAGCGCGACTGCAAGCCGCCTCCAGCAGTGGCAAGCCGGTGCTGTTGCGGCTCGACCTGCAAGCGGGTCATGGTATGGGTAGCACGGCCACACAGCGTGACGCGATGTCGGCCGATATTTACAGCTTCTTGTTGTGGCAAATGGGCCGGGCGCCAATCCGCCCCTAGGGAAAACACTGAGGCCGGTAGTAATGTGCTGTTACCTGTAGCTACAGCGAGTGTTTCACACTGGAGGCTCCAAATTCTTTTCAGGAGACTGCAATGGCCAAGAAAGTACTGATGCTGTGTGGCGACTATGGTGAAGACTATGAAACCATGGTGCCGTTTCAAACCCTGCTGGCGGTCGGCTACACCGTGCACGCGGTGTGTCCCGACAAAAAGGCGGGCGATTTCATCATGACCGCGATCCATGACTTTGAGGGCGCACAAACCTACTCCGAGAAGCCGGGCCACCGCTTTACCCTGAACGCCAACTTTGCCGACGTCAAAAGCGTCAACTATGACGCGCTGTTGATCCCCGGCGGGCGCGGCCCGGAATACCTGCGGCTCAACGCCCGGGTGCTGGCCATTACCAAAGAGTTTGCCGATGCCGGCAAGCCGATCGCCTCGATCTGCCACGGCGCCCAGTTGCTGGCCGCCGTGCCGGGCATCATTCGCGGCAAGCGCATCAGCGCCTACCCCGCCTGCAGACCTGAGGTGGAGCTGGCGGGTGCCACATGGGCCGAAATTGCCATTGACGCCGCCGTGACCGACGGCCAATACGTCACGGCACCGGCCTGGCCGGCCCACCCGGCGTGGCTGGCGCAATTCATTGCCGTGCTGGGCACCAAGATCATCCACTAGCGCCGGGCTGCCCGTGAGCGTATGCTGATGGGCCCATCTCGCTGCGTCGAAGGAACCCATCATGTGCCAGATTTTTGTCCGCGCCAACCCGCAAAGCTACGAGGCCACCACACGCAGCATCCGGCTGCACGGCGTGGTGACCAGCGTACGGCTGGAGAACCTGTTCTGGGACACGCTGGAAGAAATCGGTACCCGTGATGGCATGAATGTGCCGCAGTTGCTGTGCAAGCTCTACGACGAGTTGCTGGAACATCGCGGTGACATTCCAAATTTTGCGAGCTTTTTGCGCGTCAGCAGCTTGCGCTACCTGGCCTTGCAGGTCGACCAGCGCATCCCCAGCGATGTCAGCATACCGATCAGTTCACTCGATGCCCATGCCGTGCTGCGCGGCCTGCGCCACAGCCTGGTGGAAGTGCACTGAGGCCAGCGTCTCAGCAGCCGTCATTTTTCTGCGCTGAAAGTCCCGCGCAGCATTTCCGGCAGGCGCTCGGCGTCCATCTTGAAGCCGCAGGCCTGCGCGTGGCCACCGCCGTGCATGCTGCTCGCCAGCGGGATGCAGTTGAAGCTGCGCTGCGAGCGCAAACCGCATTTGACGACGCCGGTCTTGTCAATGCTCCACATCAACGCAAAAGTACCGCTCTGCCTAGAGAGCAAATCGCCCACCAGACTGTGAAACACGGCCGGCGCATTGACCATCAAGCCACTGACACCGTTGAAGTTCAGCGCTTGGGCACCCTCGGCAATGCCGGCGGCGAGCTGGTTGAACTTCTCTTCCATCGCCTTGCCGCGCTCGATATAGATCAATAACTGGGCCGCGTCAAACAGCGTGATGTCGCGCCAGCGCGCAAACTCGAACGGCTCCATGTCCAGTGCGGCCAGAAAACCGCCACTCTCGGGGTATCGCCAAACCCAGATGTCACGGTCTTCGACAAATCGCACCAGGTCAGGCACTGGTTGCCCGGGCAGGAAAAATTCCCAGGCCAGCCGCGACCCGGATTTATGCATGTCAAAGTGCACCACGCCGCAACGGCAGGCAAAACCAGTCAATTTCTCTGCAGCGCTCTTGTGATGATCCAGCACCACCAGCTTGGTCGCACGCTGCTCGATGGCGCGCATGATGTCGGGCGCAAACGAAAAATCGAGCACATAAACGGCACGCCCGGCCAATGCTGGCAGATCATCGACTGACTTGATGTCGCCGTGATCGAGCCCCAAAAACTCGGCCTTGCCGGCGTAGAAAAGCCAGGCTGCCAGCGCCGCCGCAAAGCCGTCCGGACAATGGTGGCCATGATAAAGAATCAGCGGTTGGGGGTCGTTGGCGTCAGGTTTGATCAACAGATTCAGGGGCAAAACAGTTTTCATGGGGTGTTGGATTCAATTCAAATTTGCTTTTTTTATAGCGCGTCACGGCACGTCCTGCTCCGCAACGATCTGGCGCAGAGTTTGTTGATAGACAGTTGACGACTGGCCACCAGAAATCAAGTGCCGGTCGTTGATGATGACTGCGGGCACCGCATGAATGCCCTGCCCGGTATAAAACGCTTCGCGCTCGCGCACCTCGGTGGCGAATTCGTCGCCGGCCAGTATGGCACGTGCGCGTTGCGGGTCCAGCCCCGCCGCCTGCACGGCCGCCAACAGTACCTCGTGCGACTCCATGTTTTGACCGGCGCCATGGCAAGCCAGCAGCAGCGTTTTCTTGAGTGCCAGTTGTTTGCCCGTCGCTTCCTGCCCGGCCCAATGCAGCAGGCGGTGCGCATCGAACGTGTTGTAGATGCGGCCACGTCCGCCCGGGTTGAAGCTGAAGCCAACATCGGCGCCGCGCTGACGAATGGTGTCGCGAATCTGCGCCTGCTGTTCAGGCGTGGAGCCATACTTCTGCGCCAGATGTTCGCCAATGTCCTGCCCGCCTGCGGGCATTTGTGGGTTGAGCTCAAAGGGCTGGAAATGCAGTTCGGCGCTGACCTCACCCGTTAGCTCGCCCAGCGCCTGCTCCAGCGCCGACAAGCCAATGGCGCACCAGGGACAGGAAATGTCGGAAACAAAATCAATTTTCAGGTTCATACGGCAGCGCGCCCTTTCCGGCTTTCAAAATACACCACTTCGCGGGTGCTCGCGACCGGGCCGCACATTTTTTTGACTTGGCCGACGGTTTTCATGCTGATGGTCTCAGGGTGATGCATATGCTATTTTTTTCATAGCGCGTTAGGCAGTACTGACGGAGGCCATAAGGTCATTCGATGTCCAATATAATGATTTGATGAGCTCAGACGATAGACCACAAACTTTTGTCGGCAGCATCGAGCCGGGGCATCGACAGATTGATGCCTGGTCCAACCAATCGCTGCTGCTCTCAATCGAGCAGGGTGGCATTGACTGGCCGAGTTCGTGCCGCAACGGCACTTGCCGCACCTGCATCGGGCAACTGATCGACGGCCAGGTGCGCTACGAAATCGAATGGCCGGGATTGAGCGCAGAAGAAAAGGCTGAGGGCTACGCCCTGCCCTGCGTTGCTTATCCATGCTCCGACCTGCTGCTGCGCCGCTGATCAGGCTTCGCAATCTTCTTGAAGCGGATCGCGCGGTCGAGTTCAATCGCGTCTTTCTTGACTTGCCGCTGGGCATCGAGCTTTTGCCCGGCGGCCAGCCATTCGGCAAATTCCGCGGGCGTTTCCAGCGTGATGCGGCCCAAAGCGGCAGCGCGAAAGTCATAAATCACAATCTCGGCGGCCTTTTGCAGATTGACGCCCTTGCCTGATTGCAGGGCACCGCGCTTGCGGCCGATCGCTTCCAGCAGTTCTTCATCCTGCAGGTTGGCGATCGGATCGAGCTTGTAGCGCGCTTCCAGCAGCGTGGCGTAATGGGTCTTCAGGTAGTTCAGCAATTCCAGCGCCACCTCTTCCTCGTTGAAAGCATTGCGGCCGATGGCACCGCTGGCGGCCAGGTTGTAACCGCTCTTGGCCACGATGATGCGCGGCCACAGCACACCGGGTGTGTCGTAGAGGTAAAAGTCGTCGGCCAGCGCAATGCGCTGTTCCAGTTTGGTGATGCCGGCCTCGTCGCCGGTCTTGGTGGCACGCTTGCCGGTCAGGGTGTTGATCAGCGTGGATTTGCCGACATTGGGGATGCCGCAAATCAGCACCCGCATCGGCTTGACCATGCCGCCACGCTGCGGCGCCAGTTCAAAGCAGGCCTTGATCAGCGCCTTGGCGGGCGTGCTGACGCTGGCGTCGAGACCAATCGCACGGGTACCGCTCTGTGCGTTGTAGTGTGTCAGCCACTGCGCGGTACGTTCAGGGTCCGCCAGATCCTGTTTGTTGAGCACCTTGAGCGCCAGCCTACCGGCGGTGAGCGTGGACAGCAGCGGGTTGGCGCTGGAGCCCGGCAGGCGTGCATCCAGCAGTTCAATCACCACATCGATATTCTTGATGCGCTCCTGAATCGCTTTTTGGGTCAGGTGCATGTGACCGGGGAACCACTGAATCGCCATTAGTTCATTTCCATTCACTCATCGACCCGGGCGCGCAGGGACTTGATTTCGGAGCGCTGACGTTTGGCAACGCGCAGTCTTTGCCTGGACGCGCGAGTAGGCCCGGTCGGACGCCGAATTTTCGGCGCCTGCGCCACGCTGTTGACCAGCTCATGCAGGCGCATGAAGGCATCGAGCCGGTTCATCTCCTGGGTGCGCTGCTGCTGCGCCTTGATCACCAGCACACCGGTTTTGGTGATGCGGCTGTCATGCAGCGCCAGCAGCCGCTCTTTCACGTCATCCGGCAAGGACGAGGCGGCAATGTCAAAACGCAGATGAATCGCGCTCGACACCTTGTTGACGTTTTGTCCGCCGGCCCCTTGCGCGCGGATGGCCGAGATCTCGACCTCGGTCTCACTGATTTGCAGCAGCGCGGTGGCAACCGGTTCAGCCATGAAGAGGTGCCTCAGACACTGACCTGATCAAGCAAGCCCGCGGTCTCCGGCGCTGCCACGTAGCGCGCCACAAAGGCGCCAACCGCGCTGGCGGGCAAGGGCAGCCAGACGACGTGGCCGCTGCCCGGTGCCACTGTCACGGCTTGCCCGTCAATGTTCTCCATGCGGTCAAGCTGCAGATCAAAGTTGCCCGCCGGATGAATGATCTCCAGCGCGTCGCCCACGGCAAAACGGTTTTTTACCGTGACCTCGGCCAGCCCGCTGGCGGCATCAAACGACGCCACATCGCCCACATACAGGCTGCGCCCCGACTCGGAATAGCCGCGCAGGTAATTTTGGGTTTCCTGCGGTGTGTGGCGCTGAAAAAAGCCCGAGGTGTAACCCCGATTGGCCAGGCCTTCGAGCTGGCCCAGCAAAGCCGGATCGAGCTCGCGCCCGGCCACCGCGTCGTCAATCGCGTGGCGGTAACTCTGCACCGTGCGCGCCACGTAATACGGGCTCTTGGTGCGACCCTCGATCTTGAGTGAATCGACGCCGATTTCCACCAGGCGCTTGACGTGCTCGATGGCGCGCAGGTCTTTCGAGTTCATCACGTAGGTGCCATGCTCGTCCTCTTCAATCGGCATGTAGCTGCCGGGGCGCTGGCTTTCCTCGATCACATAGACCTCGGCGCGTTCACGTTCGGCGGCGGCCTGCGGCGCCAGGATGTCGCCCGAGGCATCGACCACGCCTGGCTGGGTCTTGTAATCCCAGCGGCAGGAATTGGTGCAGCTGCCCTGGTTGGCGTCGCGGTGGTTGAAGTAACCCGACAGCAGACAGCGCCCTGAATAGGCGATGCACAGCGCGCCGTGCACGAACACTTCGAGCTCGGTGTCCGGACACTCCTGGCGGATCTGCGCCACCTGGTCCAGGGACAGCTCGCGCGACAGAATCACCCGGCTGACACCGGCACTTTTCCAGAAGCGCACAGCGGCGGAATTGACCGTGTTGGCCTGCACCGAGAGGTGGATTTCCATCTCCGGCCAGGTCTCGCGCACCATCATGATCAGTCCCGGATCGGACATGATCATGGCGTCGGGCTGCAAGGCAATCACCGGCGCCATGTTTTGCACGTAATGCTTGATCTTGTTGTCGTGCGGGAAGATGTTGGACACCAGATAGAACTTGTGGCCCAGCGCGTGCGCCCGGTCAACGCCCTGTTTCAGGACGTCAATATCGCCAAAGTCGTTGTTGCGCACGCGCAGCGAATAGCGCGGCTGACCGGCATAAACGGCCGTCGCACCAAAGGCAAACGCGGTCTCCAGCATCGTCAGAGAGCCGGCCGGCGCGAGCAGCTCGGGGCAGCGTAGCGCCCTGCCAGGGCTGCGGGCAGCCTGCAAGCCTGGGCTATCTGGAGAATTGTCGGCGCGGGATGGCATTTGAATGACAGGTTCATGGAGATTAAAGGACGCTGATTATCGGTGCTGCAGCCTGCCGCGGGAGCGCAACGATCAACTCGCGGCCAAATTTGTCGCTGCCTGGCCATTGATCGAGCGTCGCAGATGAACGGCCGCTCGATCACCGCCCGTTGACTGGAGCACTGTCACTCGCTCTTGGCGCGCAGGAGCTCTCTAAATTAGTCGTAACAATCAGTCGATATCAGGGTTTACCCTATAGAATCAATCCATCTGCCTCAGCAGGACTAGGGGGTATGGCTATAAAAAATGTTACTTTGCCGGCGTTGCCGTCTGAACGACAGCTTGCGGCCGCTCACGCACTCGACCAGGCGTTTCATTCGCAACTCAGCAAAGCGACGCTGGGCCTGTCGCCGATTTCACTGTCTTTGGCTTATGCGGACTGGGCCATGCACCTGGCAACCTCTCCGGGCCAGCAAATGCTGCTGGCCCAACGAGCCCTGGCAATGTCGCAACAAGCACTGATCAATACCTGGCAGCAGCGGTCAGCAACCAATACCGATAGCCAACCAGTGCCTGAAAATGACCCCCGCTTCAGCGATCCGGATTGGCGTCAGTGGCCCTACAACGCCATGAAGGAAAGCTTCAAGGCGAGCGAAGCCTGGTGGCACGAAGCGGCTCAAGTGGAGGGTATGTCG
>JADGRK010000111.1 GCA_017880985.1 Rhodoferax sp.
GCGCAAGACCTTTTTGGATTTTCGCGAAAAGGCACCGGCCGCCGCCACCGCCAACATGTACCTGGACGCCAGCGGCAATGTTGTCAAGGGCTTGAGCACCAATGGCTATCTGGCGGCCGGTGTGCCGGGCTCGGTAGCCGGGATGGAGATGGCACGGGCCAAATATGGCACGCTGCCACGCGCGGCGTTGATGGCCCCGGCCATCCGGTTCGCGGAGCGTGGCTTTGCGCTGACCCAGGGCGATGTCGACATCCTGCAAACGGCGACCGCCGATTTTGGCAAGGACGCGCCTTCGTCCGCCATCTTTCTGAACAAAGGCAAACAGTTCCAACCCGGCCAGAAACTGGTACAAAAAGACTTGGCGAAGACGCTGCGTCTGATCAGCCAGCGCGGCGCAGATGGTTTTTACAAGGGCGTCGTGGGTAAGGCCTTGGTGACGGCCAGCACGGCCGGCAAAGGCATCATCACTCAGGCCGACCTGGACCAGTACACGGTGCGCGAAATGGCGCCGGTGGAATGCGACTACCGGGGTTATCACATCGTCTCGGCACCGCCGCCGAGCTCAGGCGGCGTGGTGATCTGCGAAATTTTGAATATCGTCGAAGGCTACCCACTCAAGGAACTCGGCTTTCGCTCAGCGCAGGCGGTGCACTACCAGATCGAGGCCATGCGCCACGCTTATGTGGATCGCAACAGCTACCTCGGTGATCCCGATTTCGTGAAAAACCCGCTCAACCGTCTGCTCGACAAAAGCTATGCCGCCGAAATCCGCGCCGCCATCGACCCGGCCAAGGCTGGCGTCTCCAAAGACCTGAAACCGGGCGTGGCGCCGCACGAAGGCAACAACACCACGCATTACTCCATCGTTGACAAGTTTGGCAACGCGGTGGCGGTGACCTATACCCTGAACGACTGGTTTGGCGCCAAGGTCACGGCCGCTGGCACCGGGGTCTTGCTGAACAACGAGATGGACGACTTCACGGTCAAGATCGGTGTGCCCAATCTCTATGGTCTGGTGCAGGGAGAGGCCAACGCCATCGCTCCCGGCAAGCGGCCGCTGAGTTCGATGAGCCCGACCATCATCACGCAAGCCGGCAAGCCGGTCATGGTGGTCGGCACGCCCGGGGGCAGCCGCATCATCACCGCCGTGACGCACACGATTCTGAACGTGATTGACTACGGCATGAACGTGCAGGAAGCGGTGGACGCGCCACGCTTTCACCAGCAATGGCTGCCCGACCTGACCAATGTGGACACCTTTGCCATCAGCCCCGACACGCGCAAAATCTTGCTGGAGATGGGCCACAAGCTCGGTCCGCCGCAACCCGGCAGTCACCTGACCGCAATTCTGGTCGGTGCCCCATTGCTGGGCGGCAAACCGAGTGGCAGCAATCACTTTTATGGTGCCAACGATCCGCGCCGCAACAGCGGGCTGGCGCTGGGGTACTAATTGTCCCAGTCGCCGCCGCCCGCATCGCTGGCATTGCCGTCGTCCCATGAACTGGTGTCGTTGAGACCGAAGTTCTGGCCACCCAGATCGTTATTCGAAGATAACGGCTGATAGGCATTGCTGGCCGCGCCGTCAGACAAGGCTTGCCCGCCATCGCCGTGGCCCATCAGACTTTTGCCAATTGCCTGCGCCGCCATCACGCCCGCGCCGACTGCCAGACCGGTGGCCAGACCCCCCATCACCTTGCCACCCAAGCCGCTGCCGACTCCGGCCTGGCCGTAGGGCGACGCCATGGCACCGGCCCCCACGTTGTTGCCCATACCAAAGCCCTGTGCACCATTCAAACCGCCTTGCATCCCCCCCTGGTTTGCATAAGCGGCTTGCGGTTCAAATGACTGCGCCGGTTTCTTGCGTGACATAAAAATGCCGAAGGCAATGGCGCCACCGCCGAGCAACAAAACCAGGCCCCATGGAAAAGAGGAAGACGGGGCCGGTGTTGCCGCAAGGCCCCCCGCGCCGGTCGCACGAGTGACGGAACCCTGACTCCTCAAGGCAGTGTTTTTGGCCGCCAGTTGGGCGCGCAGGGCTTGCACTGCCTCGGGCTTGGCAAAGGGCAGGCTGGGTGCGAGCTTTTCTGCGCTCGCCAGCGCGTCACGGGCTTGGCCCAGCTTGCCCTGGCGCGCCCACAATTCAGCCTGAACAAAATGTGCTTTGGCACTGCCCGGGTGCGCCACCAGCACCTGCTGCATCATCACCTGAGCCTGCTCCATCCGACCGGCCTGGGCCGCCTGGTAGACCTGATTGATGGTCGGCTCTGCCTGCGCCATGGCCAAGCCAACATTCAATAATGCGGCCACAAGCAGCCACTTGCCCAGACTGCGCTTGATGGTTTGATTTGTCATCTGTTTTTGCTCTCAAAAAATAATCAATTTGAGCCAGCGAGATAGCGCCAACTCTGGGTAAAACAAGTGCGGCACTGAAATTAAGCCTTTGCCGCCTCTGCCGTCAGCACCGGGCCGCTGCCGCTGAATCGATCCAGTGCCAGATAAATCACCGGTGTGATGAAGAGCGTAATAGCCTGTGAAAACACCAGTCCACCGACCACCGCCAGGCCCAGGGGTTGACGCAATTCGGCACCGGCACCCAGGCCCATGGCAATCGGCAGCGCGCCCATCAAGGCCGCCATGGTGGTCATCATGATCGGGCGAAAACGCAGGATGCACGCCTCCCGAATCGCCTGCGCCGCCGCCATACCCTGATGGCGCTGCGCGTCGAGTGCAAAGTCGATCATCATGATGGCGTTCTTCTTCACGATACCCACCAGCATCACAATCCCGATGGTGGCAATCAAGGTCAGGTCTTGTCCAAACAGCATCAAAGTGGCCAAGGCGCCAACCGCCGCTGAGGGCAAACCCGCAATGATCGTGATCGGATGGATATAACTCTCATAGAGCACCCCCAGCAACACGTAAATGACCAGCAAGGCGGCAATAATCAGCACCATCTGGCTGCCTTGTGAACTTTTGAAAACTGCGGCGTCGCCACCATAGCTGGTGATGATGGACGATGGCATCTGGATCGCCGCGCGGGCGGCATCAATTTTTGCCGTGGCAGCCCCCAGCGCTGCACCCGGTGCCAGGTTGAAAGACACCGTGACGGCCTGCAATTGACCCACATGATTGATGGAGGTCGGCCCCAGCGTACGCTCTACCGTAGTGAAGTTTGAGATCGGCACCAAGGCGCCGGTGTTGGCGCGCACATAAATGCCGCCCAGCGCACGCTCATCCTCCTTGGCATCGGCTTGCACCTCCATGATCACCTGGTAGCTGTCGGTGGGCAGGTAAATGGTGGAGACCTGGCGCTCCCCAAAGGCGCTATAGAGCGCGGTGCGGATGGCATCAATTGAAACGCCGAGCTTGTTGGCGCTATCACGGTCAATCTTGAGTTGTGCCTGCAGGCCACGCAACTGCGCGTCACTCGTCACATCGCGAAACAGGGGATCAGCGCGCAGACTGTCTTGCAGCTTGATGGCCCAGCTATTGAGTTCATCGGCCCTGACGCTCTGCAAAATGTATTGGTACTGCGCCTTGCTCGGGCGACCGCCCAACTGCAGGTTTTGCACCGGACGCATGAAGATGCTGATACCCGCCACCTCGCGCAACTTGAGGCGCAAGCCTTCAATCACCTTTTTCATCTGCTGGCGCTGGCTACTTGGCTTCAATGCAACGAACATGCGCCCCGTGCTTTGGGGACCAGAACCGCCATTGAAAGAGCTCACGGCGGCCACATTGGCGTCAGCGCGGATGATGGCTGCTGCACGCTCCTGCAAGCGCACCATCTCGGGGAACGAAGTGTCTTCGGATGCCTCGGTAGAAACCTGAATTTGTCCTATATCTTCTTCCGGAAAGAAACCCTTGGGAATAATGTTGGCCAGCCACACCGTCCCCACCAGCGTCGCTAGTGCCAGCAGCAGCACCAGGGTCCGGTGGCCCAGTGCAATGTCAAGCAAGCGGGTGTAGGCGGCCAGCAAACGATCAAAGCCACGCTCAAACGAGCGCACCACGGCGCCGGGCGGCTTCTTGTGCGCCTCGTCGGTCAGAAAGCGACTGGCCAACATCGGCACCAGCGTTAGCGAGACAAAGGCCGAGACGATGATGGCCAGGCCCACCACGACCGCAAATTCGTGGAACAAGAGACCGATCACACCGGGCATGAAGAAGATCGGAATAAACACCGCGATCAGTGAGGTGGAGATTGAAATAATCGTAAACCCGACTTCACGCGCACCCTTTAGCGCGGCCGGGAACGGTGCTTCGCCGTTCTCGACGTGGCGCATGATGTTTTCCAGCACCACAATCGCGTCGTCCACCACTAGCCCCACGGCCAGCGTCAGGCCCAGCAGCGAGATGTTGTCGAGGCTGTAAGAAAAGCCCCACAGCAGCGCCACCGCGCCCACCAACGACACCGGCAGCGACATCATCGGGATCATGGTCGCCACAAAACGGCGCAAAAAGAGAAAAATCACCAGCACCACCAACGCAATGGTGCCCAGCAGCGTGAGGGACACGTCATGCAAGGCCGCCCGCACCGAGACCGATCGATCCAGGAAGGGCACCAATTTGACCGATTGCGGCATCTGGCTTTGCAAATTGGGCAAGGCGCTGCGAATGGCGTCCACCACGCGCACTGTGTTGGCACCGGGTTGGCGCTGCACCGCCAGCGTAATCGAATTTTCTCCGTTGTAGGTGGCCCAGCTCTTGAGCGTCTCCAGCGAGTCTTCGACCTGCGCCACTTCTTTGAGTCGTACCGGATTGCCGCCCCGGTTACTGACAATCAGATCGGCAAAATCCGCCGCATTGCGCAGTTGCCGATTGGCCTGCAACATCAGCGTCTGGCGCGGCCCGTCGAGTGTTCCTACGGGGGTATTCACATTGGCGGCGCGCAAGGCGGCACTCAATTCATCGAGCCCGATGTTGCGCAGCGCGAGCGCCTCAGGTTGCACGCTCACGCGCACAGCATAGCGTTTGGAGCCATAAACATTGACCTGCGCGACACCGTCGATGGTGGACAAGGTGGGTGAAATCAGATGTTCGGCAAAATCCTGCAGGTCGGACGGTGCCAGAGAGGGCGAGGTCATGGCAATCAGCAGCACCGGCGCATCAGCCGGGTTGACCTTGCGGTAGGCCGGTGTTTCGGTCATATCCTGTGGCAGTGAGCGCTGCGCGCGCAGCAGCGCGGCCTGCACATCGACCGCCGCCGCATCTACATTGCGACCCTCATCAAACTCCAGCGTCAGCGAGGTGCTCCCCAGCGTGCTGGTCGAACTGATGGTTTTGAGCCCTGGCACGGTCTGAAATTGTTTTTCCAACGGCAACGCGACCGAGCTGGCCATGGTTTCAGGATTGGCGCCAGAGAAGTGGGCAGAGACGTTGATTACCGGCGTGTCGTAACTGGGCAGAGCCGCGACAGGGATACTCCGAAAACCAATCACGCCCGCCAGTACGATGGCCAGGTTCAGTAGTACCGTCATCACCGGGCGACGGATAAAGAGTTCAGAAAAATTCATGAGGCGCTCGCACTGCCCGCCGCACGGGAGGCGCCACCTTTGGCTGCGCTCGCGCGCTCGACCACCGGCGTATCGGGGCGCACATTTTGTTTGCCATCGAGCACAATCGATTCGCCCGCCTTGACCCCGGTGACGGCTGCGTCGTCGCCCTGCGCGAAGATAACCTGTACCGGCCGCAGCACGGCTTTGCCCGCCTGCACCACATAGACCATCGGGCCACGAGCATTGGGAATGATGGTCGCTTGCGGGACCACGACCGCGTCCTTGAGGACATTGACGGTCTGTGAGACTTCAACAAACGCGCCCGGCCAGAGCTTGCCCTCCTTGTTGTCAAAAATCGCCTTGACTTTGACCGAGCCGGAAGCGGCGTCAACTGCGTTGTCAACAAACTGAAGATGTCCGATAAAGCTTGCTCCGCCATCCGCGATCCGGGCGCTCACCACCGCACCGCCATTCTTCAGCGCAGACAAGGCATCTGCGAGATTGCGCTGGGGAAGATTGAAGCCAACGGCAATCGGGTCAAGCTGCGTAATGGTGACCAACATGGTCAAGTTGGCCTGAACCGCGCTACCCGGCGATACATTGATTGCGCCGGCCCGTCCCGAGTTCGGCGCGCTAATGCGATCGTAGGACAGCGCAACCCGGCTGGCGTCGATAGCGGCCTGGTCCGCGACTCCAGTGGCCCGTGCTGCGTCAACTTGCGCCTGTGCGCTATCGACGGCGCCCTGAGAAACGAAGTTTTGCGCTAACAACTGCTGGGCACGCACCAACTGGCGCTGGGCGTCAGCCAGTGCGGCGTTGTCCTTGGCAAGTTGCGCGCGGGCTTTGGCCAGGTTCGCTTCATCGGCACGCGAGTCCAGCGTAAACAGCAACTCCCCGGCTTTTACAAATTGCCCGTCCCGGATATGGACTTTGCCAACGATGCTGTTCACCTGGGATTTGATGTCCACGCTGGTCAATGGCATCACCGTGCCGGTGGCGCTCAGCACCACCGGCAAATCCCGCTGCTGGGCGCGCACGGTAGTGACCGTGACCGCTGGCACAGCGGCTGCCGAAGGCTTGGCTGGCGCACTGCTGGAGGCCGCAGGCGTTGGCGTGTCGGTCCTGGCAGTGCAGCCGCCCAAACCAAGGACCAAAAGACCACCGGTCATAGTCAAAAAAAAGTGTCTTGCTTTCATGCTTGTTATCGCTGCCGCGCTTTGCTGATGAGTCGATTATCGGAGCGCCATGATAAGGCTCGTCACATATCGTTGTTGTTTTTATCACCTTTTGAATTGCAAAGCCCGAGTAAAGCCGCGTATGCTCTATGTCATGCTGCGTCTGACTCAAGCTCCAAATCTTGCCATTGCCACCCTGTGGGCCGATGCACTCGCGACGGAAGGTATTGCCACCAGCGTGCAGCGCCAATACCTGGGCAGTGTGGCCGGTGAGTTGCCGCCAGACCAATGTTTGCCCGAGGTGTGGATTCAGTGCGCTGAGCAGGAAACGCTGGCCCGCAAGCTGCTGTATGACTTGCAGCATGTGCCGCAGCATCGCTGGCACTGCACCTGCGGCGAGCTGGTGGAAGGCGGCTTTGAGCAGTGCTGGAATTGTGCTGCTTTGATGCCACTCTGAAAGCATCGCCGATTACATTACGTCAGGTAACCACCACGACCAGACTGGAGTTTGTTTTGAAAATCATCGGCCTGATCGGCGGCATGAGTTGGGAATCGACCATTCCGTATTACCGTCAGATCAACGAATTCATCAAGGAGCGCCTGGGCGGGCTTCACTCGGCCAAATTGATTCTTTACAGCGTTGACTTTCATGAAATTGAACGGCTGCAGCATCTGGGTGACTGGGCCGGGGCCGGGGTGTTACTGGCCCATGCCGCACGTTCGCTGCAGTGCGCGGGTGCCGAAGTGCTGGTGCTTTGCACCAACACCATGCACAAGGTGGCTCCTGTGATCGAAGCGGCGGTCGAAATTCCGCTGCTTCACATCGCCGATCCAACTGCCGATGAAATCAAGCGCTGCGGGTTCACAAGGGTTGGTCTGCTGG
>JADGRK010000112.1 GCA_017880985.1 Rhodoferax sp.
TGCGCGCGGTCGCGATCAAGGCAGGCACGGCTGACACATCGACCGCATCGGGCGTGTGGCCCATCAGGCCCAGCATGACCGCCACATCCGAGCCGTGGCCTTTGCCAGTGGCACCCAGCGAGCCATAAAGTTCACAGGTCACACCAGCGGTGCTGGCGAGCAGGCCTTCGCGTTCCAGCGCCTGTGCAAACAGGCGCGCCGCCCGCATTGGCCCCACGGTGTGCGAACTGCTCGGTCCAATGCCAATCTTGAAAAGGTCAAAAACGCTGATAGCCATGGGGCGATCTTATGCCGCCTCAAGGCTCGACTGTCGCCAGCGAGCGCACACCTGGATCGATTGTGTGTCGTTGAAGTCAAGAGAGTGGTCGCGCCACGACAGGAGCTCTGCGCCGCGCGATCCGAAATCTAGACAGGTGTCAAGGCCACTGCCCCTTACTGGGACAAAATCCAGCCAATCAAATTCTTGATTTCGTTCATGTCCTTGGTCGCAACGACCTTGTGTTCTTCTTCCGTGCCGTCTTTCTGCTTGACCTTTGGCGCTTTCGTCAGGGTGTCCACCAGCTTCGCTTCAGCGTCGGGATTGCCCTTCCATTTCTCGGCAATTTTCTTGAACGAGGACGCCTTCTTGTCCTTGTCTATCGCATGGCATTTCAGGCAGTCACTTTTTTTGGCCAGGGACGCAGCGGCATCTGCATTGACGGCTGCGCCGGACGCGCCGGAAAAGGCCAGCGCCGCGACACCAATAGCCGACAGCGTGATGAGTTTCTGAGGAATCGACAGTTTCATAGCGAGTTCTCCTTTAAAGTTTCGCTTACTTCAGTGCATGGACGAATATCCATATTGACGCTGATCAACGCCTGCCGCCCAAGGTGCGGCGACTTGGCAAGTTTGCGGGCCCAACACAAAGACGAAAGCACAACCCACCAGGGGGAAGATAACCATCCTCTGACGGCATTTGCTTCATTCTGATCGGGGTCTTGCGGCCCCGTCCGGCTTGGCCGTCAGTGCTTTCACGCCAACCCATACCAGCATGGCCGTGCCGACGAAGGGAAGCAATACGGCATAGGCCAAGCCAATGAAAGGCGCTGCCATGAACAGGGCAATGTTCTTCAGATGGCTCTCTTTGGCAGGCTGCTCAACAGGCACTTGCTCGACCGGGCTCGCTTGCGTCTTCGCAACGATTGCCGGGGCTGCCTCAAGCAACGCATGGGCAGCGCTCTCTTCAATCATCTCAGGCGACAGCGGCTTGCGCACGAAGTCTGACACCCCAGCCGCTTTGGCTCTCACTTCGTTCGCCGTCGTGCCATAGCCGGTGATGATGACAACCGGTGTCCACGGCCGGCTGGCCTTGACGCGCTCAGTCAGTTCGACACCGTCCATGCCGGGCATCTTGATGTCAGTGAAAACGACGTCAAAATCCTGTTCGCGAATTTGCTTGAGCGCCTCGTGGGCATTCTGGGCCGTGGTAACGATGTAACCTTTATCGCGAGAAAGAACGCGGTTGAAACTCTTGCCGACGACGGCGTCGTCATCGACCACCAGTACTTTACGTAGTGCACTCATGATATTTCCTTTCAGCGAATTGTTTGACAGAATGCTTCTCCTCTAGCATAGGCCGTGCCATGTTTCAAATATGAAAAAAAGTCTATTGATTTCAATGCGTTACTGCTGTTTGTGCGCGTTAGAGGAGCCATCTGACCGGCTTCGCCGGGGATCAAAGTACATTTATTCTGTACATCCGTCTTTTTGAACCATTCACCCCGGCCAGCAAATTCCAACTAAATCAACAAGTTGCAGAGTGTTGAACGAAAATATTTTTCTTGTGCACCGGATAGCGGCAATGATTGGGCACGCTTGAGCTTGTCAAAACACCCGCTTTCAGTATGTTTGCTATTTCCTGTTTCCCAAGGCCGGTGAATCTGCCAAAATGCCCCCTCACGCGACTCACTTCCTTTCAATATCAAACCTGTGCCACAGTCGGTCGAGCAGTCCCAGAAAACTCAGGAATCGACAACAACTAATCCATGAACCCGCTCGACATTCCGGCCTACTCCCAAACCCTGGGTTTGAAAGCAAAACAGGCGTCGGCCCTTATGGCACGGGCGCAAACAGCTACCAAAAACAGAGCGCTTCGGAAACTCGCCGAGCTGCTGCGGGCGAATGTGGACGCGCTACAGCTGGACAACGCCAAGGACATCGAACGCGCTATTGCCGCCGGGCTGGCCGCGCCGATGGTGGATCGGCTCAAACTCAGCCCGGAGGTGATCGAAACCTGTGCCCTGGGCTGCGAACAGTTGGCCAGCATGGCCGACGTGATTGGTGAAATCATTGGTATGAAGCAGCAGCCCAGCGGCATCCGCGTGGGGCAAATGCGGGTACCGATTGGCGTTTTTGGCATGATCTTTGAGAGTCGACCCAATGTGACGATCGAGGCCGCCAGCTTGTCCATCAAAAGCGGCAACGCCTGTATCTTGCGCGGTGGCTCGGAAGCCATTGAGTCCAACAAGGCGCTGGCGAAGCTGGTGCAGCAGGCGTTGCTCGAAAGTGGCTTGCCGGTCGATGCCGTGCAACTGGTGCAAATCACCGACCGCGCCGTGGTGGGCCAGCTCATCACCATGCCACAGTATGTGGATGTGATCATTCCGCGCGGCGGCAAGGGGCTGATTGAGCGCGTCAGCCGCGACGCCAAGGTGCCCGTCATCAAGCATCTGGATGGCAATTGCCACACTTACGTCGATGACCCGTGCGACATCGAAATGGCAGTCAAAGTGGCGGACAACGCCAAAACCAATAAATACAGCCCGTGCAATGCCACCGAGAGCCTATTGGTGGCACGCGGCGTGGCGGCGGAGTTTTTGCTGCGCATTGGTCAGGTCTATGCCGCCAAGGGGGTAGAGCTGCGTTGCGACCCTGAGGCGCTCGCGATTCTCAAGGAACTCCAGCCTCTAGCCCCCGTCAATAAATCGCAAGTAGCTATACATTCAATAGCAACTCAAGAACTGAAACTGGTTGCAGCGCAGGACAGTGACTGGTTTGAGGAATACCTGGCACCGATCATCAGCATCAAGGTAGTGGCAGATGTGCATGAAGCCATTGCGCACATCAACCGCTATTCCAGCCATCACACCGATGCCATTCTGACGCGTGACCACATGCACGCGCAAGCGTTTTTGCGCGAGGTCGATTCAGCCAGCGTCATGGTCAACACCAGCACCCGCTTTGCCGACGGCTTTGAGTACGGGCTGGGCGCCGAGATTGGCATCAGTACCGACAAGTTTCACGCCCGTGGCCCGGTCGGCATCGAAGGGCTGACCTCGCTCAAGTACGTGGTGCTGGGCGACGGTGAAGTGCGCACATAATCTTTGCCGCGGCTCAAGCCAGTGACAATTAGACACGGACCTCTTATGAATCACACCAGCCATAGACTTCCAATGCAACACCAGATCGCAGGGGCCGGAACGCTTTCGCTCGCGATGGCCCTGCCCTTGGCGGCCCAAGCCAGTTCCCAGTTGGCCATCGACATGGGTTGCTACAGTTGCCACGGAGCGGCCTTGCGCGATGAAGCGCCGAGGTTCGAGCGGCTGTCGTCCAGGCTGGCCAAATACAAGGGCGACCCGGCGGCGCAGCAAAAATTTGTTGACAAATTCCGGGCCGGTGAAATGTTCGGCCACATCGACGCCCACGAACGTCTGAGCCCCGAGTCTGCCAAGGCACTGGTGCGCTGGTTGGCCGATGCTGCCAAGTAAGAAAATCGGGGTCCTAGAATTGCGACCTCCAAGGATTAACTGAGGGCTGTATGGTTCCACATCTTGTCACCGCGCTCACCGGCCCGATCAACGAACTGGAGCAGCGCGTGCTCGACTCCATGCCCGCCATCGAGCGCTGGTTCCGGCTCGAATGGATGGAACACACGCCGCCTTTTTACAGTTCGGTGGACCTGCGCAATGCCGGCTTCAAGCTGGCGCCGGTGGACACCAATCTGTTTCCCTCTGGCTGGAACTATCTGACGCCCGAGATGCTGCCACTGGCGGTGCAGGCGGCGATGGCCGCGATCGAGAAGATCTGCCCGGAAGCGCGCAACCTGCTGCTGATTCCCGAGAACCACTCGAACAACACGTTTTATCTCTCCAGCGTGGCGCAGTTGCGGCGCATCTTTCACATGGCGGGTTTGAACGTGCGCATCGGCTCGATTGACCCGGCCATCAAGAAAACCACCACGCTGGCCTTGCCCGATGGACAAAGCGTGACGCTGGAGCCCGTGATCCGCGGCAAACGCCGCCTGGGAGTGAAAGATTTTGACCCTTGCACGATCTTGCTCAACAACGATCTGAGTGCCGGTGTGCCAGGCATTCTGGAAGACATTCACGAGCAATATCTGCTGCCCCCGCTGCACGCCGGGTGGACCACGCGGCGCAAAAGCAAGCATTTCAAGTGCTATGAAGAAGTGGCCAAGCGCATGGGCAAGTTGCTGGGAGCTGACCCCTGGCTGATCAACCCCTGGTTCGAAAACTGCAGTGAAGCCAATCTGTCGCAAGGCATAGGCATCGAATGCCTGCGCACCCGTGTCGATGCGCTGCTGGCCAAAATCCGCCGCAAGTACAAGGAATACGGCATCAAGGAGAAACCGTTCGTGGTAGTCAAGGCCGACAACGGCACCCATGGCATGGGTATTCTGACCGTGCACGATGCCAAAGACCTGGAAGCACAGAGCGGCAGCGCCGAAGACCAAACCACGCACGACATCCTGATTCAGGAAGGCGTGCTCACCAAAGAACGCATGAATGACGCCGTAGCCGAGCCGGTGATCTACATGATGGACCGCTATGTGGTGGGTGGCTTTTATCGCATTCACGCCAATCGTGGCGTCGATGAAAACCTCAGTGCGCCAGGATCAAGCTATGTACCACTGGCCTTTGAACATAGCACCCACTTGCCCCAACCCGGCGTCAAGCCCGGTGCCAGCGTGCCCAATCGCTTCTATATGTATGGTGTGGTGGCTCGTTTGGCGATGCTGGCCGCCAGCTACGAGCTCGAAGCCACCGATCCGCTCGCCGAGGATTACGACTGAGCGCCGAAACTGGCGCAAAATGGCGACCCCAAATGAAATGGAACCGTGCCAAATTCAAGGCCCGGTGAACTAGTGGCAGCATCCAAATCGTCCCTCACAACACTCACGCTGGGCGCCATCGGCGTGGTCTATGGCGACATCGGCACCAGCGTCCTTTATGCATTCAAGGAGGTGTTTGTCAGCGGTCACGTTCCGATCACGACCGACAACATTTTGGGCATCCTGTCACTTTTCTTCTGGACTTTGACCATCATCGTCACTCTGAAGTACGTCTTGTTAATCATGCGCGCCGACAACCTCGGCGAGGGGGGATTGATGGCCCTGCTGGCATTGGCGTCCCAATCGGTCAAGGATCGCCCGCAACTTCGGGGCGTTCTGCTGATGATCGGGGTATTTGGAGTTGCCCTATTTTTCGGTGATGGCGTGATCACGCCAGCGATCACGGTACTTGGCGCAGTGGAGGGTCTAGAAATAGTGACGCCAGCCGCCAAAACCTACGTGGTGCCGATTTCACTGATCGTGTTGGTGATACTGTTTTTTGCGCAACGGCGGGGTACGGGTGATATTGGCAAGATTTTTGGCCCGATCATGGTCATCTGGTTTATCGCGATCGCCGGTACCGGTCTGGTCCAGATCGTGCAAAACCCGAAGGTTCTCGAAGCTATGTGGCCCGGGCACGCCCTTGGTTTCATCGTAGAACATTACCGCATCGGGTTTGTTACCCTCGGCGCGGTCTTTCTATGTGTTACGGGAGCCGAGGCCTTATATGCAGACATGGGGCACTTTGGCAAAACCCCGATTCGAATTGCCTGGTTTGGCTTGGTGATGCCCTGTTTGTTGTTGAACTATTTTGGCCAGGGTGCGCTGGTGCTGGCCAACCCGAAGGCGGCAGAGAATCCTTTTTATCTGATGACACCTGGCTGGGCGATGATTCCCATGGTGGTGCTCGCCACCGCAGCAGCCGTGATCGCGTCACAATCCTTGATCACCGGGGCATATTCGGCGACCAAGCAGACCATTCAGCTCGGCTTCCTGCCGCGTCTGTCGATCCTGCATACATCCATCCGCGATACCGGGCAAATTTACATACCGACCGTAAACTGGTTTTTGCTGGCGGGTGTGGTCACCGCTGTCGCCCTGTTTGGCTCTTCGTCTGCCCTGGCTGCGGCCTATGGCATTTCGGTCAGCCTGGTAATGGTGATCACTACGCTGCTCACTTTTTATGTCGTGCGTTATGGCTGGAAGTACCCGTTGCCACTGTGCATCGCAGCCACTGGATTCTTTGTCACGGTCGATCTTGCATTCTTTGCTTCCAATTCCCTGAAGATCGTGCAAGGGGGCTGGTTTCCGTTGGCGATGGCGATCGCACTGTACGTGCTCATGACCACCTGGAAAGAGGGCCGACGCTTGCTCAACGAAAAACTGCGCTCAGACTCGATCGACTTAAAAAGCTTTCTGGAGGCGGTATTTGTTACGCCGCCAGTGCGGGTGGACGGCACGGCGGTGTTCCTCACGGCCGAGCCTGGCACGGTTCCCAATGCCATGCTTCACAACCTCAAGCACAACAAGGTGCTGCACCAGAACAACTTGTTTGTGACGGTGCGTAACCACGAGGTGCCTTGGGTCGGGATGAATAAGCGCCTGGAGATCGAGTCGCTGGGCCACCACTGCTGGCAGGTGATCGTGAACTATGGCTTCAAAGGCGACCCCGACCTGCCCAAGGCGCTACAGCTCATCAAGGGCCGTGGCTTCGAACTCGACCCGATGACCACCAGCTACTTCCTGTCGCGTGACATTGTGGTACCGACGATCGGCAGCGGCATGGCGCAGTGGCGGGAAAAGCTGTTTGCGCAGATGCATCACAATGCCAGCGGGGCCGCGGATTTTTTGAGGCTGCCCAATAACGCCGTGGTCGAACTGGGCTCAAAGATCGAAATATGAACATTCTTTTTATTGCCGATCCGCTGGACTCCTTCAAGATTTACAAGGACACCACCTTTGTCATGATGCGCGAGGCGCAAAAGCGCGGCCACGGCGTGGCTGCCTGTGAACCGCAGGATGTGCTGTGGCAGCGCGGGGGATTGGTCACGGCGCATGTACGGGATATCGCGCTCACCGGGCAGCCTGATGCGTGGTTCGAGGTTCGGCACGCGCGCGCCGTGGCGCTGAAGGACTTCGGCGCCATCATCATGCGCAAGGACCCGCCGTTCGACAGCGAATACTTCTATGCCACGCACTTGCTGGCGCAGGCCGAACGCGACGGTGCCCGCGTCTTCAACAAGCCGAGTGCCTTGCGCGACCACCCGGAAAAGCTCGCCATCATGGAGTTTCCACAGTTCATCGGCCCGACCCTGGTGACGCGGGACGAGGCAGACATCAAGCGCTTCCACGCCGAGCACGGCGACATCATTCTCAAGCCGCTCGACGGCATGGGCGGCATGGGCATCTTCCGCGTCGGGCCGGACGGCTTG
>JADGRK010000113.1 GCA_017880985.1 Rhodoferax sp.
CAGGAACAGCCGGACACGGGCCCGGTCAACCGGATCGCCCGGCATCAACTGGGGATGTGGAAAGCGCTCATCAATGTATTCATTGATGATGTTCGACTCGTACAAAATCAAATCACGCTCAACCAGAATCGGTACCTGGCCGTAGGGATTCATCACGTTGATGTCTTCTGGCTTGTTGTAGAGATCGACATCACGAATTTCAAAGTCCATGCCTTTTTCAAACAAAACAAAACGGCAACGGTGGGAAAATGGGCAGGTAGTACCTGAATACAACACCATCATGATGGAACTCCTAAAAATATAAAAGAGCGGAATGCTGCCAGCAATCCCACTCCGAGAAGCTCAAGCTGCACCTTGCGGCGCAAAAACCCAAGCCGGGTTGATCCGCACTACTTGACGTCTTTCCAGTAAGCCGCGTTGAGTCGCCAGGCAAACAAGGTCAACACACCCAGGAACAGCAAGACCCAAACCCCGACACGAACGCGCGTGTTTTGAATCGGCTCGGCCATCCACTGCAGATAATTCACCAAGTCGCCAGCCGCCTGGTCGTACTGCTGCGTTGTCATGCTGCCGGGGCTGAGTTGCTCCCAGCCTTTAAAGACATGAACGACTTCATCGTGTGCCTTTAGCTCTTCAAAGACGGGGCGACGCTCACCCTGAAGCTGCCACAAGACGTGTGGCATCGCCACATTGGGAAATACCAGATTGTTCCAGCCGGTGGGTCTGGCTTCGTCTTTGTAGAACGATCGCATGTAAGTGTACAGATAGTCGGCACCGGTGCCTCCGGCACCCGCACGCGAGCGGGCAATCACGGTCAGATCCGGCGGGTTGACGCCAAACCAGGCTTTGGCCTGCTGCGGATCAATGGCCGACTTCATGGTGTCGCCGATCTTGCTGTTGGTCACCAGCAAATTTGACTTGATTTGCTCTTCGGTCAAACCGATGTCTTGCAAGCGGTTGAAACGCATGAACGCGGCCGAGTGGCAATTCAGGCAATAGTTGACAAACAGTTTGGCACCATTTTGCAGGGCCGCCATGTCATTGGTCCTGCTGGGCGCTTTGTCCCACGCTGGGCCCCCGGTATTGGCCTGCGCACCTGCCGTGAGACCCAAAGCCAGCATCAAGCCGAGAATAAATTTTTGTGTGAAACCGATGGTTTTCATAATTTGTCCTCCCGCTCAATGGGCCGAGAAAGTGACACGATCCGGTACCGGTTTGGGCGTTCCAAGGCGACTCCACCAAGGCATCAGAATAAAAAAGCCGAAGTAGAACAAGGTTCCGGCTTGCGACACACGCCCGCCAATGGCCGACGGCGGTTGCGTGCCCAGATAGCCCAGCACCAGGAAGTTGATAACGAAAATCGCATACAGGTACTTGTGCCAGCTGGGCCGATAGCGGATCGATTTGACCGCGCAGTTATCCAGCCACGGCAGAAAAAACAGAATTACAACGCCACCACCCATCGACACCACGCCCCAGAATTTGGCATCGATGGAAAGCATCATGGCCACGACAACCATCGCGCCACCAACAATCAAACCCTTGAACAGACTGGGCATCTTGCCCCTGGCCACGGCCAGCACGGCACCGACCACCACACAGGCAATCAGCGCATACATCATCTCGCTGGTAACGGCTCTCAGCAATGTGTAGAAGGGCGTGAAATACCAGACCGGTGCAATGTGCAATGGGGTCTGGAACGGATTGGCCGGGATGAAGTTGTTGTATTCCAGGAAGTAGCCACCCATCTCGGGCGCAAAGAAGATGATGGCGGTAAACACCATCAAGAACACGCACACGGCAAACATGTCGTGCACCGAGTAATAGGGGTGGAACGGGATGCCATCGAGCGGGATCCCATTGGCACCCTTGGTGGCCTTGATTTCGATCCCGTCCGGGTTGTTGGAGCCGACTTCATGCAAGGCAATGATGTGTGCCACCACCAGGCCCAGCAACACCAGCGGTACGGCGATCACGTGAAAGCTGAAAAAACGGTTCAGCGTAGCGTCTCCGACCACAAAATCGCCCCGAATCAGCAATGCCAGATCCGGACCAATGAAGGGAATAGCGGAGAACAGATTGACGATCACTTGCGCGCCCCAGTAGCTCATCTGGCCCCACGGCAGCAGATAACCCATGAACGCCTCAGCCATCAGCGCCAGGAAAATAGCACAGCCAAAAATCCAGGTCAGCTCGCGTGGCTTGCGGTAGCTGCCGTATAGCAAGCCCCGATACATATGCAGATAGACCACCGCAAAAAAGGCTGAAGCGCCGGTGGAGTGCATATAGCGAATCAGCCAGCCCCACGGCACGTCGCGCATGATGTATTCAACCGAGCCGAAGGCCAGCGCCGCATCGGGCTTGTAGTGCATCGCCAGGAAAATGCCGGTGACAATTTGAATCACCAGCACCAGCAGCGAGAGCACACCAAAAACATACCAGATATTGAAGTTCTTGGGCGCGTAATACTCGCTCATGTGCTCTTTGAAGAGCTTCGACAATGGGAACCGGTTGTCGATCCAATTGAGCAGTTTTTCTCCTGCTGCCGCGTTGGGGGAAATTTCGTGAAATTCAGCCATGTTGGTCGTCCTCAGGCCTTCTTGTCGTCGCCAATGAGCAACTTGGTGTCAGAAAGATACATGTGGGGCGGGACTTCAAGGTTGTCTGGCGCGGGCTTGTTCTTGAAGACCCGACCGGCCAGGTCAAAAGTAGAGCCATGGCAGGGGCAAAAGAAGCCACCTTGCCAGTTGTCCGGCAGGGACGGCTGGGGCCCCGGCGTGAACTTGTCGGACGGGGAACATCCCAAGTGGGTGCAAATGCCCACGACCACCAGGTATTCCGGCTTGATCGAGCGGGTGGCGTTGCGCGCATAAGCGGGCGCCTGCTCGGCGGGCTTGCGCTCGGACTTGGGGTCGGCCAATTGCGAATCGAGCGTGGGCAAAGCGGCTAATTCCTCAGGCGTGCGACGCATGATCCAGACCGGCTTGCCACGCCATTCCACGGTCATTTTTTCACCCACTTTGAGCGCCGAGATGTCGGCTTCCACCGCCGCGCCGGCTGCTTTGGCTTTTTCGGAAGGCTGGAAGCTGCTGACAAAGGGAACGGCAGCGGCAATGCCGCCGACGGCACCGACGCAACTGGTGGCAATCAACCAGGTTCGCTTGCTAGCGTCAACAGGACCGCTGCTGGCAAGGGTTTCACTCATGGGAATCCTCAATGAAAAATGACTATTGGGGGGGGTGGGGAGAGCCGGCGATTGTAACTGAGCGCCCGGCGGCGAGCGGCGGGCGGCACGGCCAGATGGACAGACCATCATTTGCGCCGCATTGAAGCCAAGTAGACTAGATTCTTGTCGAGTCAATCCTCAATCCATTTTCAGGAGCTTTCAATCATGGGCATGATGCAGGAGTTCAAGGAGTTTGCCGTCAAAGGCAATGTGATGGATCTCGCCGTCGGCGTGATCATTGGTGGCGCTTTTGGCAAGATCGTTGAGTCCGTGGTGGGCGACCTGATCATGCCGGTGGTTGGTGCCATCTTTGGAAAACTGGACTTTTCAAGTCTTTTTATCGTACTGGGGCAAGCCCCTGCGGGCAATGCCATGACGCTCGACGCCATGAAAAAGGCCGGTGTTCCGGTATTCGCCTATGGCAATTTCATCACCGTTGCAGTCAATTTTGCCATTTTGGCATTCATCATCTTCATGATGGTCAAGCAGATTAACCGGCTAAAAAGGAACACACCGCCAGCACCTGCGGCACCCGCAGTGGTAGCCGAGGACGTGCTGCTGTTGCGCGAAATACGGGACAGTTTGAAGAAGTAAATCTGCTATTAATCAAATAGCTGGTTACGCATATTTGACGAGGGCTAGAGGCCAATTTCTTATGACTTTTCCGGGCCGCAAAGCTGCCGCGCCATGCGAATCGCTGCGAGCAGACTGGCTTCATCCGCCCGCCCGCTGCCGGCAATGTCAAACGCGGTACCGTGATCCGGACTGGTGCGCACCAGCGGCAGGCCGAGCGTGACATTGACACCTTTTTCAACCCCCAGATATTTCACCGGGATCAGGCCCTGGTCGTGGTACATCGCCACCACCACGTCAAACTCACCCGGCTTGCCGCCTTGAGCGCGAGCCCGCATGAACACCGTATCCGGCGCAAACGGGCCGCTGACGTCCAACCCCAGCGAGCGCGCTGCTGCGATGGCAGGGGCAATGATGTCAATTTCTTCGCGACCAAACAAGCCGCCCTCGCCCGCATGCGGATTCAATCCCGCCACGCCGATCCGGGGCGCGTGGCCCAGGACCGCGCTCAGCGAGTCATGCGTGATACGCAAGGTTTGCAGTACCTGGTCGAAAGACACCGCCTGGATCGCCTCTAGCAAGGAAACGTGAATACTCACCAGCACGACGCGCAACTCGTCGTTGGCCAGCATCATGCGCACCGGCATCTCCGAGATCGATTTGCCGCAATGCGCGGCCGCCAGCGCCTGCAACATTTCGGTATGCCCCGGATAGCCGCAATGAGGGCCTGCGGCCAGCGCCAGCGCTTCCTTGTTCAGCGGGGCGGTCACCAAGGCGGCAACTTCACCGCGCAACGCCGCCTGTGCCGCCCAGACCACGCACTCGGCGGCCAATCTGCCAGCGCTGGCGCTCAAGCGGCCGAACGGGACCGGCTCTGCCAAGGCCCCGATCTGCCATACCGGCAGGCAGCGCGGTGGCAGGCTGAGGGCCTCGTCGGGTGAATCAATCAGGGCCACTGGCAACGGCATCTGATCAGCGCTGATCACCTGGATCGCTCTTCGCAGCGTCGCCACATCACCCACGACAAAGCAGCCGCGCGTGTCATCCGGTGCGTCCCGAAAAGCCTTGGCGATGATTTCGGGGCCGATGCCGGCCGGGTCGCCAAGCGTGATGGCAATGGGTTTTTTCATGCTCAAGCCGGGTTGTCAATGTCGATAAATTCATGCGCCAGGCCGAGTTGGGCGGCGACATGAGCGGCGACGGCGGGCGCGCCATAACGTTCGCTGGCGTGGTGCCCACAAGCCAGATAGGCCACGCCCATTTCCCGCGCGTAGTGCGCTTGCGGCTCCGAAATTTCGCCCGTGATAAAGGCATCGGCCCCGGCAGCAATCGCGGCTTCAAAATGACCTTGCCCACCGCCGCTGCACCACGCTATTGTCTTAATAGCGCGTTGTGAAGTATCAATAAGGGTTACAGGCCGATCTAATATTTTTTTTAGATGCAGTGCCAAAACTTCTGCAGTCTCGAAGCAGGCGCCATCGATGCGCTCACCCAAAAACCCCAGATCCTGCTCACCAAAGTGCGACTGTGTCGCCAGGCCCAACCTCAATCCCAGTTGCGCGTTATTGCCCAGCGTCGGGTGCCCGTCCAGCGGCAAATGGTAGGCAAACAGGTTGATGTCGTGCGAAAGCAGCAGTGTCAGGCGCTGTTTCATCCAGCCGGTAACGCAGCCGCCCTGACCACGCCAGAACAGGCCATGATGCACAAAAATGGTGTCTGCCTGTGCCGCAATAGCTGCTTCAATCAGGGCCCGGCTGGCGGTCACGCCCGAGACGATTTTTCGCACCGTGGCGGCACCCTCCACCTGCAAACCATTGGGACCGTAGTCACGGAACCGCTCAGGTTGCAGCAGCGCATCGAAGGCTTGCAGAAGTTGTGTCCGATCAGTCATATCAAAAATAAGGGGTTCGCTTGGAGTCAATGACGTTGGCGTGGTGTTTCCTGTAGCATTGTCGATGATATTTTTGAATCATCCGGTGCGGTTGCTGGCACCACGCTACGCCTACAATTTGCCGGCTGCTCTTTGATTGACCCCTTTCCATACCTGTGGCGCAAGCGCCCGAATTGACTTATGAAACGTCTCTGGTTATTGTTTTCCCAAACGGTTACCGTCTTGTTGGCGGCCTATTTTGTGGTCGGCACACTCAAGCCGGATTGGCTGGCAGGGCGTGTCTCCCGGGCTGACGCGGTGGCACTGCTGGTAGCGCCCGCCAGCAGCAACAGCGCAGCGCCAGCAGGGAGTTTCCGGCTGGCGGCACAAAAATCATCGGCGGCGGTGGTCAGCATCAACACCAGCAAAGCGGCCAAAAATAGTCCGCGCAGCAACGATCCGTGGTTCAACTTCTTTTTTGGCGAACAGGGCAACCAGCCTCAAGTGGGCTTGGGCAGCGGCGTCATTGTCAGTGCCAGTGGCTATATCCTGACCAATAACCACGTGGTCGAAAATGCCGACGAGATTGAGGTCATCCTCAACGACAGCCGCCGCGCCCGCGCCAAGGTGATTGGCACCGATCCGGACAGCGACCTCGCGGTGCTCAAGATTGAGCTGGATCGGCTACCCGTCATTGTGTTGGGCGACTCCGACACGCTCCAGGTGGGCGACCAGGTGCTGGCCATCGGCAATCCCTTTGGCGTCGGGCAAACGGTCACTGGCGGCATTGTCAGTGCACTCGGGCGCAACCAGCTGGGCATCAACACCTTCGAGAACTTCATCCAGACCGATGCCGCCATCAATCCCGGCAATTCGGGTGGCGCCCTGGTGGACACCAGCGGCAACCTGCTGGGCATCAACACCGCGATTTTTTCGCGCTCGGGCGGCAGCATGGGCATTGGCTTTGCCATTCCGGTGTCCACCGCCAAACTGGTGCTCGATGGCATTGTGAAGGACGGTGTGGTGACGCGCGGCTGGATTGGCGTGGAGCCCAACGAGTTGTCACCGGAACTGGCTGAGACCTTCGGTGTCAATGCCAAGGAGGGCATCATCATCACCGGCGTGCTGCAAAACGGGCCGGCAGCGCAGGCCGGCATCAAGCCCGGCGATGTCGTCACCAGCGTGGCCGGCAAGCGCGTCGCCAATGTGGCCGATCTGCTGAGCGGCGTTGCAGCCCTAAAGCCGGGTACGCCGTCGAAATTCAGTCTGCTGCGGCGCGACGAGCGCGTCGAGCTGGCGGTGACTCCCAGCGTGCGGCCGAAACCACGCAGGCCCGTGCAGTGACTTGCTCAATCCCACATTTGCTATTATTTAGATAGCATCTTGCGCATGCACGACGGAGGTTAGAGCCCTATTTGATCTTACGTTTTGGCGGCATCAGCGCCTTCTTCAGGGGCTTTTGTGTGCTTGATAAAGAACTGCGCCGCAAGAATACCGACTTCGTACAACAACACCATCGGCAGCAGCAGGGCAACCATCGATACCGGGTCAGGCGGCGTGACCAGGCCCGCTACCGCCGCCGCGCCAACCACAAAATAGGTCCGAAACGATTTGAGCTGCACAATCGTGACCACGCCCATGCGAGCCAGAATCACGACCACAATCGGCACCTCAAACGCCACACCAAAGGCAATGAACATGGTGATGACAAAGTCAAGATAAGCCTCGATATCGGGGCTGACGGCCACCGACAGGGGTGCCATTCTCTGGATCGCAGGAAAGGCTTGCCGAAA
>JADGRK010000114.1 GCA_017880985.1 Rhodoferax sp.
TCCGGTGGCACCGGTGTTGCCCTCGGTCCCTTGACTGCCGGTGGCACCGGTGCTACCGGTGGTACCGGTGGTACCGGTGGTACCGGTGGCACCCGTCGCACCGGCTGGCCCGGGCACAGGCACAGGCACAGCGACCGGTGTGGCGGGAACAGTGACGACGGCAGGTCGGTCACAAGCACCCAGACTTAACGTGGCGAGCAGCGCCGCAATCAGCATCGTATATTTCATAAGGAATCCTTAAAAAGTAAAAAATCGTGGCGTGCCACCCGGACTGTCGGAACTCGCCACCTGAGCAGGTTACATAAATGCCATGCGCCCTTCTGTGCGGTGGCGAACAAAGCAGAGACAATTTCGCCGGCTTGAGATATTCTGGCGCCGCGACGCGGGTCGCCTGCGATGACGCTATGCATTGAAACAGTTCTCTGTTTCAATGCTTGAGACAATCAGCGGATGCCTGTTTTTGCTTGTCAGCACTAGAGAACGCGAGGCGTCCAGTACCGCCGCCTGGTCGGGACCCAGCATGGCCGCCGGGCTGCGATTCCCAAGCCATGGATTGGGCTGGGCAAACCAGTGTGCCAACTGCCACGCGTCGAAGTCCGAACTCAACTCCGCCAGTATCAGGCTGAGCCCAGGCTGCAGTGTCATGTCGAAGCGGTTGAACTGGAACAACGGCAGCCACATTTCCGATTGCCACTCAAAGCAGATCACTTTCTTGTTGGCAATCCAGCTTGCCAGCAGTGTGAGGTCGCAGCCGCACCGGTGTTTGAACAACGCGACCACCTCTTGCAGCCGTGCGAGCCCGCCGCTGTCTCGATAGGAATCGAGCATGGCGACGAACTGGTGGTCGGCGCGATCATCCCCCTCGGACTGATAGTGGCGGTATTGCGCTTCAGGCGCAGGGCCGAACATCGATCTGTTGAGCATTGGCTCAGACCGGGGCGCGACGGCATTTTGCATGGGAGTCTCCAGAATGTAAGGGCGTGCAGTACGACACGACATCAATTTACGATAAGGAAGGCGAAGCCATTGGTCTGTGCGGTAGCCAACAAACGCCCAGGCTGTGTTCGACACCGAACAGACAAGCAATAGTGCCGCCATTAGCCTTGGTTTTCATGGCATCCTTGATTGACAAGGAGATATTTCCATCAATTCGGGCCGTCAAATCATGCAATTCAGCTTCGCGCCCCACTGGACCTTGCTCAAGCAGATTGCCAACTCGTGGCTGGACGATTACGTGCCGAGCATGGGGGCGGCGCTGGCCTTCTACACCCTGTTTTCACTGGCACCACTGCTGCTGATCGTCATTTCGGTGGCGGGACTGGCCTTTGGTGAAGTGGCTGCGCGCGGCGAGATCACCGCCCAACTCGGCTCGCTGATGGGTGAACGAGGCGCGAACGCGGTGCAGGATTTATTGAGCAGCGTTGCCAGGCCGGCCGAAGGAGCCTTCGCCACAGCCTTGGGACTGGTGCTGATGTTTATCGGTGCCACCACGGTCTTTGGCGAGCTTGAGGACTCGCTGGACCGGATCTGGCGCGTCCCGGCTCGGGCACGGACCGGCGGCTGGTTCAGCCTGGTGCGCTCGCGTCTACTCTCGTTCGGAATGATTCTGGCGATTGGCTTCCTGCTGATCGTCTCGCTCGTGGTCAGTACGGCACTGGCCAGTACCGGGCGCTGGCTGGAGCCGGTCTTTGGTGGCTGGTATGTTGTGGCGATCGTGACCAATGCCGTTGGCAGCTTCGCCCTGGTGGCGGCCATGTTTGCGTTGATTTACAAGGTCATGCCCCGGGTGCAGGTGCAGTGGAAGGACGTGTGGATCGGTGCCATATTCACCGCCATATTGTTCAACCTGGGTAAGTGGCTGATTGGTCTGTATGTGGGTCGTAGCGGCGTGATCTCGGGTTTTGGCGCGGCCGGATCGCTGGTGGTCGTCTTGCTATGGGTGTACTACTCGGCCCAGATATTCCTGATCGGAGCCGAATTCACCTGGGTCTATGCCAACAGTTACGGGTCGCGGCGGAACAGCCTCGCGACGGCGACATCGCCTGATGGCCAGAAAGATGATCCGTTTCTCAAGTCTGAATAGGCTGTAGCCAGCGTACTACCTTGGTTATATGCTATTTATTTGATAGCGACATGTCACTGCCGCGCGGTCCGGGTGTTGCGCGGCAGTGCCTGCGCATAGCTGGTGCGAAACGGGTTGATATCCAGGCCACCACGGCGCGTGTAGCGCGCATAGACCGCCAGGCGGGTGGGCCGGCAGCGCAACCAGATATCCATGAAGATGCGCTCCACGCACTGCTCGTGGAACTCGTTGTGATTGCGATAGCTCACCAGGTACTGGAGCAAACCTTGCTGGTCAATCGGCGCACCGCTGTAGCTGATCTGCACGCTGCCCCAGTCGGGCTGGCCAGTCACCGGGCAGTTGCTCTTGAGCAGGTTGCTGACCAGCACTTCTGACACCGGCGTTTCATCCGGCACAACACGCAGCAACTCCGGCGTCGGCGTGTAGTGGCTGCACTCAATGTCGAGCCGATCCAGGCTCAGCCCGTCGAGTTCGTAAATGGGTTGACGATCAAACAGCTCAGGCAGCAAGATGGTCACGCCGATGGCGCTTGAAACCGGCGCTGGCTTTAGGGCTGGGGCGGAGGGTGAAGATGGCGCGGACAGGTCCCGCCACGCGGCTTGGCTCAAGTCGGCGCGCAGGCTCGCTTTGACCGCATCGACATTGGCAAAGCGCGTGTTGTTAAAACTGTTGAGATAGAGCTTGAAGGACTTGCTCTCGATGATGTTGGGCGTCTCGCACGGCAACGTGAAATGCGCCAGCGCCACCTGCGGTTTGCCACGCAAATTGAGCCAGCTCAGCTCATATGCGCTCCACATGTCGGCACCCAAAAAAGGCAGTGCGCCAGTCAGCCCAAGCTCGGCACGCTTGGACGCGCGCGCAATCGGAAACAACAGTGAGGCGTCGTACTGGTCGATATAGCGGGATGACTTGCCGAGTTGGGATTTTTCAGGCGTATTCATGGCATTGTGGTGTTCATCCCCGCTCCCGCTGGGAGAGGGTTAGGGTGAGGGCTGCTACGCACATCAGCGGCCGCCAAATGGGGTAGCAACACCGCCAGCAGGCGCTCCACCACCACCGGGGGCAAGTCGTGGCCCATGCCTTCAACGCCCACCAGTCTGGCACCCGCTATGCGCCGGGCGGTGTCTTCGCCGTGGGCAAAGGGCACCAGCGGATCCGCTTTGCCATGCACCACCAGCGTCGGTGCGGTGATGCGCGGCAACTCTGCTGCACGAGCGGTATCGGCCATGATGGCCAGCATTTGACGCAGCGTTCCGACCGGATAGTAGCCACGTTCAACCCCCAGCAGGATGCGCTCGCGCATGTCCGGCTCAGGCGTCGGAAAGGCCGGGCTGCCAATCACCTGAAACAGCTTGACGTAGTGGTCTGCCACTGCCTGCGCGCTGCTACCGGCCGGGCGTTTCAGCAGCGCCCGAATCACCTCCGGTCGGGCCTGCGGCAGGCCTTTGGCTCCGCTGCTGCTCATCACGCTGGTCAAGCTCAACACCCGATCCGGTGCCGCCAGCGCGACCCGCTGCGCGATCATCCCGCCCAGGCTGACACCGAGCACGTGCGCCTGTTTGACGCCCAGCGCATCAAGCACGCCGATAGCGTCTGCTGCCATGTCGTCCATGCCATAAGGCGCACGCGGTGTCAAGCCGAGCTTGTACTTGAGGCTCTGCCAGATCAGGTTGGGCTTGCCCAGCGCATCAAAATGGTGGCTCAAGCCAACGTCGCGGTTATCGAGCCGGATGACCCGGTAACCGGCATCGACCAATGCTTGAACAAACTCCGGCGGCCAGGCCACGAGCTGCATGCCCAGTCCCATGATCAACAGCACGACCGGGCGTTCCGGGCCCAAGGCGTCGGATATCGAAGCGCTGCCCGGGCCGCTGTCTTCGATTTCAATATCAATCTTGTTTGCTCTTATTTTCATAGCTGCTTGCGCTTATTCAACGGGGGCTATAGCCCAATTTCTTATAAATTTCTCAAGCTGCCTGCTGACGCCTGAAAAGCAGTCGCTCTGGCTGCGAGGCTTTGGCGTCAAACGTGTAGCCTTCGGCATCAAAACCTTCGAGCTGCCTGGGCGTCAGCACCCGGTGCACTGCCGCAAAACGTGCCATCAGCCCGCGCGCGCGCTTGGCGTAAAAGCTCACGACCTTGTACTGGCCGTCACGGTAGTCCTGAAAAACGCACTCCACCACCCGCGCCTTGAGCGCCTTCAGGTCCACCGACTTGAAATACTCCTGACTCGCCAGGTTGACAACGACCGGTGACAGATCCCGCTGCAAACGGGCGTTGAGGTAATTGGAGATTTTCGAACCCCAGAACTGATACAGGTCTTTGCCCTGCGTGTTGGCCAATCTGGTGCCCATTTCCAGCCGGTAAGACTGCATGTAATCCAGCGGCCGCAGCACGCCGTACAAACCGCTCAGGATGCAGGCGTGGTCCTGTAGCCATTGCAGGTCGTCAATCGGCAGGCTCCTGGCATCCAGACCACCGTATACATCACCATTGAACGCCAGCACTGCCTGTCTGGCGTTTTTGGCGGTGAATTTGGGACGCCAAGCCGCATAGCGCGCCACGTTCAGGCCTGCCAGCGTGTCGCTCAGACTCATCAGGGACGCAATTTGTTGCGGCGACTTTTCACGCAGCAGATCGATGAGCTGTGCCGCTTGGGGCACGAACAGCGGCTGGGTGTGGGGCAGATCGCCCGTTGGGGTGTCGAAGTCGAGGGATTTGGCAGGCGATAGCAAGAACAGCATGTCGCTGAGTCTATTCGAGGTCACCAGCTAGCGACGCCAGCGTGTCATCAGCGACCGTCGCATGCGCCGGGTAGTGGGTATGGTCACAGCCGATCTTGACACTGGCCCCGGCCTTGACGGCCGCGCACATGGCAGGCGTCAACTCGAAGCGCACAAAATGCACGGCCGAGGTTTTTTCGTCGTTCTCACGATCCATGTCCTCGTCGGCAATGGCATAGACACGGCTCTGCCCCTCCACCTCGACAAACAAGCGATCTTCGACCCCGATCAGCCGTGCCAGCTCGCGCCGGCGCTCGTTCTCGTCGGGGTATTCGATCATCAGCGTCGCTTTCCAGTTGTGACCATCGGGCACCAGCGGCGCATAGGCCCCAATTTCTTGCAGGATGCCGTCTTCTTCAAACACTTTCTCGATGCGCAGCATTTCCTGAATCTGGTAGCGAACCGTGGTCTCGCTCTCGAACTGTAGGTTGAGATGCTCACCCAGGCGCACGCTGCGCAGTTTGCGCTGCGCCATCACAACCGGCTTATTGAGCTTGCGCCATTTGCTGTAGGCCTCCAGTGACATCAGGCTCTCGGGGGTAATGTTTCCGGTGATTTGCATTTCAACTCCAAAATATCAATAGGTCAGTCTGTCATCCCGGGTTTGACCCGGGATCCAGTTGTTGGCGAGCACTGGATTGCGGATCGAGTCCGCAATGACAGATTTATCGAAAGCCCTTTTATTTCAGTCCGTAAGCCTTGGCGACCAGGCTCAAGGGATGCTGCAATTCCGGTGTTCCGAGCTGATTGACGTCAAACCCCTGCGCGATGTGGTGCCCGCCCAGCGGGCAATCGGAACTGATGTAGTCGGGCTTGCTGCCGTCTTTCATGCTCGCCATGCCCTTGAACAGCGGCTTGCCAATTTTCATGGCCTGCTCGTGATGGGCTTTCTTCACGCCAAAGGTGCCTGCGTGGCCCGAGCAGCGCTCAAAGGTGTTGATGGTTGTACCCGGAATCATCTTGAGCATTTCTTCGGTTTTCTTGCCAATGTTTTGCACCCGACCGTGGCACGGAATCTGGTAGCTCACGTTGCCCAGCGGCACCGGGAATTCGGTTTTGAGCAGGCCGTCTCGCTTGCGCTGCATCAGGTATTCAAACGGATCCCACATCGCGTCTTTAACCAGTTGCACATCCGCATCGTCGGGGTACATCAGCGGGATTTCCTGCTTGAACATCAGCGCGCAGCTGGGCACCGCGGCCAGAATCGCGTAGCCCTCTTTGGCATATTTAGCCAGCACCGGAATGTTGGCTTCTTTGGCAGCGTTGACCGATTCCAGATCGCCCAACTCCAGCTTGGGCATGCCGCAGCATTTTTCCTTTTCGACGATCACGTAGGGAATGTCGTTGTGGTCCAGGATTTTGAGCAAATCCAGGCCAATGCCGGGTTCGTTGTAGTTGATGAAACAGGTGGCAAAAATGGCAACTTTGCCGGGAGTCTTGGCACCATCCGTCACTACCGTGGCTTTGGCTTCGGGTGTGCCTGAACGGAATTTCTTGCTGGCCAATGACGGCAGCCAGGCGTTTTTGTCCACCCCCGCCACGCGCTCCATGACGCTGCGCGCCAGCTTGGTCTGATTCACGGCGTTGGCGATTTGCACCACGATCGGGATACCGGCCAACTGGCCGTGCACATCGGTCGAGGCCAGAAACTTTTCAGCGGCGCTCACATCGCCTTTCTTGAACTTGATCGCCTTGGCACGCAGCATGGTATGCGGGAAGTCCAGATTGAACTGATGCGGCGGCACATAGGGGCACTTGGTCATGTAGCACAGGTCACACAGGTAGCACTGGTCCACCACTTTCCAATAGTCTTTTTTATCAACCCCACCAACCTCCATGGTCTTGCTCTCGTCCACCAGATCGAACAGCGTAGGGAATGAGCCACACAGACTGACGCAGCGGCGGCAACCGTGGCAGATGTCAAAGATGCGCTCCAGTTCGGTAAAGGTGGCGGCTTCGTTGTAATAGTCCGGCCCCTTCCAGTCGATGGGGTGGCGGGTGGGAGCCGAAAGGTTGCCTTCTGTTGCCATGGTGTAATTTCCAGGAAAGATTTTTGATTGTTCTGCATTGGGCGCTGCAAGCAACGCCCAACACAGACTAATCAATCAAGATCAATCCGCCAACTCGGCCAACGCCTTGGCGTAGCGGTTGGCGTGAGAACGCTCGGCCTTGGCCAGGGTCTCAAACCAGTCGGCGACTTCGTCATGACCTTCGTTACGCGCGGTCTTGGCCATGCCGGGGTACATGTCGGTGTACTCATGGGTTTCGCCAGCCACCGCTGACTTGAGGTTGTCACGGGTGGCGCCAAAAGGCAGGCCGGTAGCGGGGTCGCCACAGGTCTCAAGCCACTCCAGGTGCCCGTGCGCGTGGCCGGTTTCACCCTCTGCGGTTGAGCGGAACAGCGCTGCCACATCCGGCTGACCTTCAACGTCGGCCTTGTTTGCAAAATACAAATAACGGCGATTGGCCTGTGACTCGCCTGCGAAGGCGGCTTTCAGGTTGTCTTCCGTCTTGGAGCCTTTGAGTGCTGCCATGGAAATCTCCTAAAGTTAAAGAAAACGCGTTTGCTTT